>DATBNH010000665.1:0-2918 GCA_036554405.1 Cellvibrionaceae bacterium
TAGGGATATTCTCAACGAGCGTTTAGGTGCGGGAACGGTTGACTACTGTTTACGTCACGGGCGTATTGTGGCTGCACCTCTGGCCTTTATGCGCGGCAAAACCTTTAACAATCGCACCTTTGTGGTATTGGATGAGGCGCAAAATACTTCCATTGCCCAAATGAAAATGTTCCTGACCCGTATTGGTGAAGACTGTAAAGTGGTTATCAATGGCGATATAGAACAGAGCGATATCAAAGGCTCTAACGGCTTGGCTGATGCTGTTAGTAAACTCGGGGGCTTGTCCTCGGTGTATGTGCATAAATTTGATCGGGAGGATATTGTAAGAAGCGGCTTGGTGCGCGATATTATCGATCGCTACGAGCTCTAATCACTCACCCTCGGGCATTGGCCGGTGGCGTGCCACCGGCCTTGCAGTTTGCCTCGAATATTAATCTTCTGTGTGCTACAACTTATAGCTCACGGATAGAGGCAAGGACGATGACCCAAACTCTCACCCTCGAAGATGACTATCCCACCAGTACCGGCCAGTGGAATCTGGTAGTTCAGCGCGCATCGTGCACCCAGGTTGATATTTGGGCAGGCACCTTGTTTCCCGATCTTAAAATGCCCGCCCAAGCGCGGGTGGATATTGTGGCCAGCGATGATAGCCGCATTAGCCTCACCATCAATAAAGCCGATTGGCAGCGTCCCTTTCGCGATATTAATCAGCGGTTTTATTGCCTGTGTCAATTTTCCGGGTTATTGCCCAATAGCCACTATAAGGTCTTTTTTTACCGGTTGGTGGATGGCCGGGAGTTGGTGGAAGATTATTGGCAGTGTTTGCGTTCGGCGAGCTTTACTACCTTGCCAGCACAATTGCCTGAGGCGGACACCAAGCCTTTTACTATTGGCCTTGGCAGTTGTTTTTTTAACCACCGCGATGGTGGCCAGGTGGCCGGTGCTTACAAAGCCTTATATGAGCGCGGCCCCGAGGCGGTGCGCCCGGATATTACCCTGCTCACGGGCGATCAGGTGTATTTGGATATCGGTTTTGATTCGCTGTCACTACTGCCACGAGAAATTCGCAATCGCATTGCCGATGATTACGCGCTGCACTGGCAGGCGCTCGGCAGTATGCTCGGTGCCGGTGCTACCTGGATGTTGCCGGACGATCATGAGTATTGGAATGATTTCCCCTTTTATGATTCGCCCATTCCTGCACTTTGGGCGCTGCGCTTGCCCCATGTACGTAAACAGTGGGCGCGTACCGCACGCGATGGCGTGCGCAATATCCTCGGCACCCGTGATATCGAGGTGTTGAATATCGGAAAGGATTTGTCGATTTGTCTGGCAGATTTGCGCTCTACGCGCTCGAAAACACAATTTATGACAGCTGCCGCTTTCGAGCAGTTAATCGACTGGGCGCAGAAGTTGACGTGTCCCGGGGTGTTAGTGATCCCGCAATTGCTGATTGATTCGCCGGATAAAACCGAGTGCAATCTGTTGGCTTTTGCCGGACAGTATCGCCGCTTGGTAAAGGCTCTGGCCGTCAGTGGTAATGATGTGGTGGTACTCTCGGGCGATGTACATTATGGGCGCGTGGCCGAGGTGGCTCTGGGTACCAAAGGCGCGCGTCTTATTGAGGTGGTGGCCTCACCTCTGTCCAATTTGACCGGGCTCAATGGTATTGCCACTTCGGTGGCGAGATCAGAACCGGCGGTATTTCCCGACCCGCAGTTGATTAACGATGCCGAGCTGCCGCCTGCGCCGGTGATTTATAACTCACGGTATTTTGTCAGCAGTAAGCTCGGGCGGCTGCTCTCGGCCTACCCGCGCCCGCGCACCCGCGAGCACTTTATGACGGTAAGTTTTAGCCGGGTCGCAGAAACGGGTTCGGTGAAGCTTTCGGTGCAGGCCTGGCGGGTGCGGGAGCGGGATACCATTAGCAACTTACCGGTGGCGGACTTCGCCGAGCCATATGTGACCGATTTAGGGGTTAGAGTGGAATAATGGTTATATCTTGAGCGGGTTTTAACAGCGAGTTCTTATAAGTAAAAATGTTGATATTGTTGAATCTTATTCCCTCAATGCGTAAGATGCCTCTCGTGTTGTTGAACCAGGTGACAAAATCTTTCGGGCGTACGCCAAAAATACCAGTTACGTGATGAGTATCTCATTATTAAGCTTGCTTCTGTGAGTCAGGGTCGGCTGTTTAGTTGGTTGTTGAGTTGGACGCCTGCATGATCTTAGAGGGAAATCTATGCTGCGCTCTGCCCGTTATTTGAATCTGCTTATTTTAGGTGCCATTGTTGTCTCCGGGCCAGTGGCTGCTCAGGCTACCGAAAAGACAACGCCCCGCGATGTGGTATTGCAAGCGCTGGAGGTAAACCCCGAAGTACAGGCCCAGTGGCAAGCCTTCAGGGCGGCCAGTTTTGATGTGGGCACCGCTCGTGCCAGTTATATGCCCTCGCTGGATGTTACCGCCGGCACCGGGCGTCAGAGCCGTAGCTTTGATGGTCGTGGCGGCTACGATATTCACCGTGCTGAAATCTCTCTTACGCAAATGCTATTTGACGGCTTTGCCACACAGGGCGAAGTGGCACGACTCGACAGTGCCCGCCAAGTGCGCTTTTTTGAGTTGCTAAGCACAGTAGACAGCCTTGCCCAACAATCGATTGAGGCGCTGGAAGATGTAGTGCGCTATCGCCAGCTACTGGCGCTGGCCCAGGAAAATTATCAACAGCATCTCGATGTGCAAGGTCAGATTAATGATCGCGTCTCCCAGGGTGTGGGTCGCCGCGCCGACCTTGATCAGGTGGACGGTCGGGTGGCCCTGGCAGAATCTAATTTGTTAACTGAAGCTTCTAACCTGCATGATGTCACCGCGCGTTACTTGCGTTTAGTGGGCCAGCTACCCACAGAAAACATGGTGCCCA
>DATBNH010000675.1:0-2522 GCA_036554405.1 Cellvibrionaceae bacterium
GTCTTCATCTACCCCAACGCCCACCACGGTTTTCACAACGACTCCACGCCCAGGTACGATAAGGAAGCAGCGGAGCTGGCTTGGGGACGTGTGTTAGCGTTTTTTAATCAGCACCTCGGCAAATGACTATTCACTTGCAAGCTGTAATACCTTGATTTATAGTTGAGTAATCAAGTATATATCAAGGTATTGTTATGTCTGCTACTTCGCTAAGTGCCACCTTTATTATCCAGAATGCCCTGCTGGCCTCCAAGCTTTCAAAGCGGTTGGAGGGTCAGCTTAATTTTCATGGCATTAGCTTCACTGAGTATATGATTATGTATCATCTCAATGGCTCTCCTCTGAAAACCATGCGCAGAATTGAGTTGGCAGAGCATGTTGGTATTAGTGCTTCGGGGGTAACACGGTTGATAGCACCCATGGAGAAGATTAAATTAGTCGAAAAAGAGGCCAACCCGAGAGATGCGCGGCAGAGTCTGGTGAAGCTTTCCGACACGGGTCAGCAGCTTTATAACGAGGCAAGCATTAGTTTTGAGCATTGTGCTAACAACTTGATGGCGCATTTGAGTGTGAGCCAACAGGAAAAGTTGGTTGAGTTGACCGGTAAGATAATTAAAAATTGATTATGTTTTAGTGCTCGCACTAGATTTTAAGGACTGCATTGATGTACCACTATAAAATCCTGGTTCCACTGTTGTTGGGGCTGTTTGTTGTAGGACTACCGTTGCAGGCCGGGGCGGATACCTTAGCGCCTTTCACCTCTGATGGGTGCAGTGCTTTCCCCGATGGTACTCTGGCGCAAAACGAGCTGTGGTTGGAGTGTTGTCATGCCCACGATTATGCCTACTGGAAGGGTGGCACCTATAGCGAGCGGCTGGAGGCTGACGAAGCGCTGGAGCGGTGTGTGGCCGGCGTGGGGGAAGAGGCTGTGGCCAAGTTGATGCTGGCCGGTGTGAGGGTGGGCGGTTCGCCCTATTTCCCCACCGCGTTTCGCTGGGGTTACGGATGGCCTTGGTCGCGAGGTTACCAAGCGTTGTCGCCCAGTGACTGGGTGCAGATAAGAACCTATGAGGAAAGGGCGGGAGATTAAAACAGGGCTAGGCTGTTCTGGTTTATGGGAAATTAATACTGTGCTTGCCAGCATCAATTTTAGGCCTGCGAAAACCCATAGCTGCCCAAGCGCCAAAAGCTTTGCGAAAAGGCAACTGTGTGTGTACAGGCGTTGGGCAGATCATGGGGGAGTATGGCCCCTTTCGGACGGCTGCGGCACATGGTTCTTACGTCGAGTGCTGGTAGATTTTTTGCTGGCCATTGGCCGCCGTAAAGGCTTAGCCAGCGGCACGAAGGTGCCGTGGTCGAAGCCGCATTCTGAATCCTCTTTGGCGATAATGCCAGCTGCCTGCAGTTGCTCTTTGATCGCGCGTGCAAGAGCGGGGTCGCCCGGGGCCGGGTACTCAATCTGGTAGGTATGGGGTGGAAAATTGGAGTAATCGTAGATCATGCCGGGGTGCTCAGTGCTGCTGACGCGCAGCTCTGGTGTTTCCCAGTGCCCGGTAATCACCAAAATGCCTTTGGGCTTGGTTGGCAGCTGCTGGGGCAGCCCTTGCAGAAAACTTTCCAGCGGCGCGTACACATCACCGAGCAGCTCCTTCATCCAGGGCCAGGGGCCTCCACCGTGGGAGATAAAGTAGGTGGGTAGGCGGGTAGACATAGCGGTAATTCCTCGGTCGTTGTGTGGGTCAGAAACCTCTTTAGACAAAATGATCTGCTTTAAGCCTTTTATATTTGTGTGGTGGAAAGTGACCCCAGGGGCTTTTTTTACTATAGGCTATTGCAGCTGAGTGTGGCTACTATTTAACCCGACACTTAAGATTTCCGGGTGGATACAGGAGGGCGTCGGGTTACGCTCGCTCGTGTTACTCGCAGGCTAACCCGACCTACGAGTGGCCAGACTAGTGGGCAGCTTGGTAGAGGATGTAAATTATCGTTTTAATAAGGCCGATAAATGTTGGTCCGGCTATAATGAACACGGGGGTATCAGCGAGTGATGGTTCGGCAATTTATTATCTGTGGATGATGCAGAAATAGATTTTTGAGTACAACTCGTTTACAGTAGAAAACTGTGTCAACTGAGATTGATGCTGAATAATAAATGATAAAGGAGAATCAAATGAAAACAGTAACTATTATTTTGATTTTATTGCTGTCGGCGTGTACCACTGGTCCACATTTTAGCGAAGTTTCTGCTCCTGGTGATAATGAAGCGCTTGTTTTCCTGTTTCGTGAGCGCGGCCACAGCATTATGAATGTGACTTTTACATTTGAAGATACCAAGGTTGTCTCCTTGGGAAACGATGAGTATTCATGGATAACGGTTCGACCGGGTGAGTATCCAGTAAAGGCTTCTGAGCCCATGACCCGTCCGTTAAGTATGTCTATCGATGCAGAAGCCGGCGAGGTTTATTATGTTGGTTACAGTATCGAGCGAAAAAATGGCGGGGCGATGATTACATTGAGGACAT
>DATBNH010000682.1:0-4112 GCA_036554405.1 Cellvibrionaceae bacterium
TGTGACACTCTTGAATAAAGGCATCGGCCTTGGCAGCAAATTCTGCCGGCAGTTCGCCCTTGATCACGCGACGCTCAAATTCGGCGGCGTCAGCAGGGTGGGCCGCTTTATAGGCGGCAAACTTCTCGCCCCAGGATTGCTCGGCCTTGGCGCCTTTGTCTTTAGCATCCCAACCGGCATAAATATCGTCTGGCACTTCAAACGGTGCGTGAGGCCACTTTAAAAACTCGCGTGTGGCTTTTACTTCGTCATCACCCAGCGGTGCACCGTGGCAATTGTGCGTGCCCGACTTATTAGGCGAGCCAAAACCGTTAGTGGTTTTACAGCAAATGAGCGTGGGTTTTTGGTCTTCGCCGTGGGCCGCTTCAATAGCGCGCTTAATGGCATCGGGGTCGTGTCCGTCGACATTGGCAATCACATGCCAGCCATAAGCTTCAAAACGCTTGGGGGTATCGTCGGTAAACCAGCCTTCTACATGGCCATCAATAGAAATACCGTTGTCATCCCAAAAGGCTACCAGCTTGCCCAGGCCCAGGGTGCCGGCCAGCGAGCAGCTCTCGTGAGAGATGCCTTCCATCAGGCAGCCATCGCCCAAAAAGCAGTAGGTGTAGTGATCGACAATCTCGTGGCCATCGCGGTTAAATTGCGCGGCCAGCATTTTCTCGGCCAGCGCCATACCCACAGCGGTGCTGATACCCTGGCCCAGCGGGCCGGTGGTGATTTCCACACCAGGGGTGTAGCCCAGCTCCGGGTGGCCCGGGGTTTTAGAGTGCAACTGGCGGAATTGGGCCAGCTCGCTCATGGGTAGATCGTAGCCAGACAAATGCAACAGTGAGTAAACCAGCATAGAGCCGTGACCGTTGGACAGCACAAAGCGGTCGCGGTCGCACCAATGGGGGTTTTGCGGGTTGTGATGTAAATAATCGTTCCAAAGCACTTCGGCGATATCGGCCATACCCATAGGGGCGCCGGGGTGACCACTGTTGGCTTTTTGGACGGCGTCCATACTGAGGACGCGAATGGCATTGGCAAGTTGTAGGCGAGACGGCATAGGGGTCAAGGCTCCTTAAAAGCAGTTAAATGATTTACAGTGACCTCTTGTGGGCCTATTCGGTATTACGCAACCTTGTCTGAAGGGCGGCTATTTTCGCGCACCTAGGCGCGCCAGTAAAGCGATTGCCGGTTTGCAGGTACAATTAGCCACAATCTATATCAAAATATTTTGATATAGATTGCATTTCAGGCTAGAATGCCCGCCATGAATCAAGCAACCGCTACCGCTCTTACCGCTGACAGCCCCTGCAGCGACGCCCTTGCCACCCTGCTAAAGGCGGCGGCAGACCCCTTGCGGCTGGAAATTTTGCAGGTACTGGCGCAAAACTCTTACGGCGTATCGGAGCTGGCCCGTATTTTTGATGTGGGCCAGTCGGGCATGAGCCACCACTTGAAGCTGTTAAGTGCCGCCGGGCTCACCACTACCCGCCGCGAGGGCAACTCCATTTTTTACCGCCGCGCCATGGTAGCGCCAGACAACTCCTGGGCGGCGCTGCAGCGCGAGCTATTTGCCGGCGTTGACCAATTACCATTGCGGGCACTGGTGCTGGAGCACTTGCAAGCCATCGCCCACGAGCGCACCCAAGCCTCGCGCCAGTTTTTTGCCGATAACGCCGATAAATTTCGCGCCCAGCAAGACCTGATTGCCAGTTACCCGGTGTACGGCGATCAGGTGGCACAACTGTTGGCCAATACTCCCCTTAAAAGCACCCACCTGGCGCTGGAAGTGGGGCCCGGCGAGGGCGAGTTTTTGCCCGTGCTGGCCAAGCGCTTTGGCCATGTAGTGGCGCTGGATAACACCGAGGGCATGCTCGAACGCTCTCGCGCAACTGCCAGCAAATACAAGCTTGGCAATGTTGAGCTGATTCACGGCGACACCCGCGACCTGGCCCGTCACAAGGTGCTGGCCGACTGTATTGTGATCAACATGGTGTTGCATCACACGCCCACACCTGCCGATATTTTCAAGGATTTAAGCCGCGCCCTAACCCCCGGCGGTGCACTGCTGGTAACAGACTTGTGCCGCCATGAGCAGGACTGGGCGCGGGAGAACTGCGGCGACTTGTGGCAGGGCTTTGAGCCGGAAGATTTCAGCCAATGGGCCATTGAAGCCGGACTCGCTGAAGGCCAAAGCGTATATATGGCGCTGCGCAATGGATTTCAGGTGCAGCTTAGACAATTTTTTAAACCTTCTCTTTAAGTCACAAACGTTAGGAACTTAATTATGGCCGAATACGCCCTTTTTACCTCCGAGTCAGTCTCGGAAGGCCACCCCGACAAAATGGCCGATCAGATTTCTGATGCAGTGCTGGATGCCATTCTGGCCGATGACCCCAATGCCCGTGTAGCGGTGGAAACACTGGTGAAAACCGGTATGGCAATAGTCGCTGGCGAAGTGCGCACCTCCACCTATGTGGATTTGGAAGACTTGATTCGCCAGGTGATTTTGGATATTGGCTACAACTCATCGGATGTGGGTTTTGATGGCGCCTCCTGCGCCGTGCTCAACGCCATTGGCAAACAGTCCTCTGACATTGCCATGGGTGTCGATGAAGCAGACGCCAAAGACCTGGGCGCCGGCGATCAGGGTTTGATGTTTGGCTACGCCTCTAATGAAACCGACGTACTCATGCCTGCGCCTATTTATTACGCTCACCGATTGGTAGAGCGCCAGGCCGAGCTGCGCAAAAATGGCACGCTTAACTGGCTGCGCCCGGATGCCAAAAGCCAGGTGACCTTGCGCTACGAAAACGGTGTGCCGGTGGCAATAGATGCCGTGGTACTGTCGACTCAACATAACCCGGATGTGAGCCAAAGCACCATTCGCGAAGCGGTGCGCGAGGAAATTTTGAAAAAAGTGCTGCCCGCCGAGTGGCTGCATGCCGACACCCAGTACCACATTAACCCTACCGGCCAATTTATTATCGGCGGCCCGGTGGGTGACTGCGGCCTGACCGGACGCAAAATTATTGTCGATACCTACGGCGGTATGGCCCGTCACGGTGGCGGCGCTTTCTCGGGCAAAGACCCCTCCAAAGTGGACCGCTCTGCTGCCTATGCCGGTCGCTATGTGGCTAAAAATATTGTTGCCGCGGGCCTTGCCGAGCGCTGTGAAATTCAGGTGTCTTACGCCATTGGTGTGGCCGAACCCACATCCATTTCGGTAAATACCTTCGGCACCGGCAAACTGCCAGACAGTGAAATTGTAAAACTGGTGCGCGAACACTTTGACCTGCGCCCGCGCGGCCTGATCGAAATGCTCGACTTAAAACGGCCCATATACCGACAAACCGCCGCCTACGGACACTTCGGCCGGGAGCTTGCCGATTTTACCTGGGAGAAAACGGATAGGGCGGAGCTGTTAAAGAAGTATTTGTAGAAGGGGACGGTGGACGGTGGACGGTGGACGGTGGACGGTGGACGGTGGACGGTGGACGGTGGACGGAATAAATAATAAGGAGATTAGCTATGGAAAGACGACACAAACGTTTAACCCTTTGGCAGGATGCCATTGATCTGGTCACCCAGATTTACCGGATCACTGCCAATTACCCTGAACAGGAAAAGTTTGGCCTGGTTTCCCAGATGCGCCGCGCCGCCGTTAGCGTTGCCAGTAACATTGCAGAGGGATCTGCCAGAAACGGCGATAGGGAATTCTTGCGCTTTTTATATATTGCCCGAGGCTCATTGGCTGAATTAGAAACTCAACTGGAAATAAGCAAACAGTTAAAACTGATCGAGCCAGAAACCTGTATTAATGACGTAGAAAAAATATTCGCCAAACTCGCGAATTTAATCAAAACATTGAAAGACAGACTCTAATGAACACGGAGAGAACCGCTTTTGCGTTTATCGTTCTCCGTTTATCGTTTACAGAACAGAGAGGTTAACCATGAATATTGCCACTAATTTTACCGACTACAAAGTCGCCGCCAAAACCGCGGAACAATTTAAACTGGACGCCGAGTGGGGCCGTCGTGAGATTGATATTGCCGAGGGTGAAATGCCGGCGCTGATGGCGCTGCGCACGCAGTATGCGGATCAAAAGCCGCTGGCGG
>DATBNH010000690.1:0-9037 GCA_036554405.1 Cellvibrionaceae bacterium
GGGGCAATAGCGGAAGACTACAGGCATATTTGTGATGATGTCCGCGCTCTGGCTACCTATTTTGCTTACCCTGGTCGGTTTTGTCGGCCTGATCTGGAGTGCCGATCGCTTTGTGGGTGGCAGTGCCGCACTGGCTCAAAACTTCGGTGTCTCCAAGTTGATTATCGGCCTGACTATTGTCGCCTTTGGTACTTCGGCCCCCGAGATATTGGTGTCAATCAATGCCGGTCTCAAGGGCGCCGGTGATCTGGCAGTGGGCAATGCCTTGGGGTCTAACCTCGCCAACATCGGCATGGTGCTGGGCGTCAGCGCCCTGATGGTCGCCCTGCCGGTGCAAAATCACCTGTTCAAGTGTGAAATCCCGCTATTGGTGTTAGTCACCATAATTGCCGGATGGTTTCTCAGCGATGCATTATTAACCCGCACCGAGGGCTGGCTATTGTTGCTAACATTACCCTGCGCTATGGCGTTTTTGGTGTGGAGCAAGCGCCATCACCCAGAGGAAATCGACGAGGATATCCCCACCATGAGTCAGCGCGCTGCCTGGCTGTGGTTTGCCATCGGCCTGGGCATTCTGATTTTGAGCGCCGATTTACTGGTGCGCGGGGCCAGCGAGCTGGCCCTGGCATTCGGCGTCAGCCCTCTGGTTATCGGTTTAACGGTGGTTGCGGTGGGCACCAGCCTGCCGGAGCTGGCCGCCTCGGTGGCCAGTGTTATCAAGGGTCACTACGAAATTGCCATCGGTAACGTGATCGGCTCCAACCTGTTTAATTTGTTAGCTGTTATGTCTATTGCGGCGGTGATTGCGCCCCTGTCTATGGAGCCTGCAGTATTCGGGCGCGACTATGCCGCCATGGCCGGGATCACCGCCGTGCTGGTGGCCTTGTTACTACTGGGCTTTGCCCGCCACCGCCACGGCAGCGGAGTGAAACTTGGCCGTATAGCCGGGGCGATTTTTATTAGCCTGTACATTGGCTATTACGTTATCTTGCTCGGGTAACCCACGACTAGCCGGTGTATACTCAGCCATGACTACCAAACTCCGTACCAGCCCTATGCAAACCTTTGATTTCGCCGCCTCTGCCAAGCGCACTATTCGCGCCGAGACCGATGCCGTCAATGCCCTGATCGACCGCATCGATGGCGACTTCGGCCGCGCCTGCAGCTTGATACTGGCCTGTACCGGCCGGGTTATTGTCACCGGCATGGGCAAATCTGGCCATATTGGCAAAAAAATCGCCGCCACCCTGGCCAGTACCGGCACCCCGGCCTTTTTTATGCACCCGGGCGAGGCCTGCCATGGCGATTTGGGCATGGTAACGCGGGACGATGTGTTAATCGCTATTTCCTACTCCGGCTCTTCCACCGAAATACTGACCCTGTTGCCACTGTTTAAACGGCTCGGTATCCCCCTGATCAGCATGACCGGTATGCCCGCCTCACCGCTGGCTGAAACCGCCGATGCGCATCTGAATATCTATGTGGAGCGCGAGGCCTGCCCACTGGCACTGGCGCCCACCTCCAGCACCACTGTCACCACCGTGCTTGGCGATGCGCTGGCCATTGCCCTGCTGGAGGCCCGAGGCTTTACCGCCGAGGATTTTGCTTTCTCGCATCCGGGTGGCGCCCTGGGGCGCAAGCTGCTGCTGAAAGTCAGGGATATCATGCACACCGGCAATGAAGTACCCCGAGTGGCCGAAAGCGCCATGTTGACCGATGCCTTGTTAGTGATGACCGAAAAGGGCTTTGGCATGACCCTGGTGGAAAACGCAGACGGCGCCCTCGCCGGCATCTATACCGACGGTGATTTGCGCCGCAGCATTGATCAGGGCGTGGATGTACACCAGACGATTATGCGTAATATCATCAACCGCCATCCCGCCACCATTGACGCCAACACCCTGGCTGCAGAGGCCTTAAAGGTGATGGAGGAGCGTAAAATCACTGCACTGGTGGTAGAAGACGACGAACACCGGGCGCTGGGCGTTGTCCATATGCACGACCTGCTGCGCCAGGGAGTGGTTTAAGTCACTGGCATCTGGCCCCTATAACAGGAACCCCATGACCGACAAGATTGCACAACAGGCTGGCACCATCAAATTACTGATTCTGGATGTGGACGGTGTGCTCACCGATGGCCGCCTCTATTTCGATAACCTCGGTAACGAGATGAAAACCTTCAGCACCCTCGATGGACACGGCATCAAGCTATTGCAGCGCGCCGGCGTTAAAGTGGGTATCATCACTGGACGCACCAGCGACTTGGTAGCGCGACGCGCGCGAGACTTGGGTATCGAGCTGATTATTCAAGGGCGTGAAGATAAATGGGCCGCCCTCTCGGAGCAATTGCCTGAGCTCGGTATTGCCCCGGAACATATCGCCTGTATGGGTGACGACTGGCCAGACCTTGCTATTATGACCCGTGTCGGCCTCGCCCTCAGTGTGCCCAACGCCCACCCAGCGGTGATTGAACGCGCTCACTGGGTGAGCCAGCGTCAGGGCGGCGGTGGCGCAGTGCGCGAGGCCTGCGATATGATTATGCAAGCACAAAACAGCTACCAGGCCGCCCTGGCCGCTTACTTACCCTGAACGGAGATAGTATGCGCCAACGCCAGCCTCGCTCCTGGATTATTCTGATAAGCGCTATTTGTGGGCTTCTGTACTTGTCGCTACAGTTCTCACCCGAAGACCTGAGGGTGCCCGATGTGGCGGCGCCCGAGCGCAACTACCCTGAAACCTTTATGCAGGGAGTCAGTGATGTCCACTTTGGCGAGCGGGGCCAACCCCGCTATCGCCTCGGTGCCCGACAAATCAATTACTATACCGAAGGTGATCATGCCCGCAGTGTGATCGAGCGGCCGCGCATCACCATTGCCGCCGAACCCGGTGACCCGCCCTGGCAGATTGACGCCGACCGCGGCCACAGCCGAACCAATGCGCCGCATTTCACTCTGGAAGAGAATGTCCGCGCCTGGAGCCGGCACCCCGAACATGGCATTTTTGAGGTGCAAACCGATGAAATCCACTTCGACACGGAACGGCAATTCGCCCACACCGAGAAACCTGTTACTATGCAGAGCGCCCATGGCATAACAACGGCTGTGGGCCTGCGCGCTGAGCTTGAGGCCGGCCGCATTGAATTACTATCCGAGGTAAAAGGGAGCTATGAGCCCCAGTAACTATCGCCCCATTTATATTAGCATCAGCAGCTTGGTGGTATTGCTACTGAGCGCGAGCGCTTTGGCGTTGCCGGAAGACCGTCAGGCAAAAATCGAGCTGTCGTCCAGCCAATACGTTTTTGACCAGCGCAACGGTTTGATTATTTACAGTGGCGACGCCGAACTCAAACAGGGTTCACTGCAAATTAATGCCGATAAAATTGTTGTGCATTATCAGGGCGACAATACCGTAGAAAAAATAGAAGCCACCGGCTCCCCGGCGCGCCTGCAGCAGCAACCCAGCGCCGAGCAGGATGTGATTACCGCCAACGCCGAACAAATCATCTATAACCGTCTCAACAACACGGTCGATATGGTCTCCGGCGTGCGCCTGGAGCAAAACGGCGCCATTGTGCAGGGTCACCGCATTCACCTGGATCTGACCCAGGAGCTGGTGCAGGCCGATAGCGATGAAGAGGGCCAGGAACGCATCTACATGACTATTCCCCCCGGTAACTTGCCAGATTAACTTTACTCTATGTCTGTACTGAAAGCGCAACACCTCGCCAAGAGCTACAAAAAACGCCAAGTCGTTATCGATGTCTCTATCGAGGTGCACAGCGGCCAGATTGTCGGCTTGCTGGGGCCCAATGGCGCCGGCAAAACCACCTGCTTTTATATGATTGCCGGGCTGGTAAAGGCCGATCAGGGGCAGGTCTCCATCGACGATAAAGATCTCACCCGCTTGCCTATCCATGGCCGCGCACGCGCCGGTATCGGCTATCTGCCTCAGGAGGCATCGGTTTTTCGTAAGCTTACGGTGGCCGATAATATTCTCGCCATCCTCGAAACCCGACGCGATTTGAACCGCAGCGCTCGGCTGGAACGTATGGAAGAGCTTTTGCAGGAATTTCATATCCACCATATCAAAGACAGCCTCGGTATGGCGCTGTCTGGCGGCGAGCGACGACGGGTAGAGATTGCCCGGGCGCTGGCTACCGACCCCAAATTTATCCTGCTCGACGAGCCCTTTGCCGGCGTTGATCCCATTTCGGTTAGCGATATTCAGCAGATTATTCGCCACCTGAAAAATCGTGGTATTGGCGTATTAATTACCGATCACAATGTCCGCGAGACCCTGGGCATCTGCGAAAAGGCCTATATCGTCAGCGAGGGTCATATTATTGCCGAGGGCAATGCCGCCGAGGTGCTGAATAACAGCAAGGTACGCAAAGTCTATCTTGGTGATCACTTTGCGCTATAAACGCCCGCATTAATGCGCCCGCAAAGCACTTGACAAACCAAAAAAAATCGCCATCAGGCACAAAGATTGCTTATAGATATTGCGGCGACGCTCACAGCTGACTAAACTGCCCTTACCACCGGTATTTCGGGACAGCATTTATTCCATGAAGCAATCGCTACAGCTCAGACTCGGCCAGTCATTAACCATGACACCCCAGTTGCAACAGGCTATACGCCTGCTGCAGTTGTCGACACTGGATTTACAACAGGAAATCCAGGAGGCGCTGGACTCTAACCCCATGTTGGAGATGGAAGAGCACGGCGACAGCAGCGATACCCAAGACACCACCGAACGCGATGCGCGCGATGAGCGTGACAAAACCCTTGAGCGCGAGAGCGCCGCCAATGCGAGCGATGGCGAATCAGACCTGGGCGCCACAGACAGCGAGTGGAACACTGAAATCCCTCAGGACTTACCGGTCGATACCAGTTGGGAAGATGTCTATACCAACACCTCTTCTACCCTGCCCAGTAGCAATTACGAGGGCGATGACAGCGATTTTGAAAGCCGCCGCACCACCACCGAGTCCCTCTACGAGCACCTGATGTGGCAGTTAAACCTGACGCCGCTGTCCGACCGCGACCGGGTGATTGCTATGGCGATTGTCGATGCCGTGGAACCCAGCGGCCTGCTCGGTGCCACCCTGGTGGATATTTATGAGGGCCTGGCCGATGGCCTTGACGATTTAGAGCTGGACGAAGTGCAAGCAGTGCAACACCGGCTGCAACAGTTTGATCCACCGGGAGTGTGTAGCGAAAATCTGATCGAGTGCTTATTGGTTCAACTGGCACAATTCGATGCCAGCACGCCCCAGCTGGAAGCGGCCAGACTGATCGTCAGTCAGCACCTGCCTTTGCTGGCCAGCCGCGATTACCGGCAACTGATGCGCAAAACCCGACTTAAAGAGCCGGAGCTTGCGGTGGCTGTCAACCTGATTAAATCCCTTAACCCACACCCGGGCGATGTGATAGATTCCAGCGAAACCGAGTATGTGGTACCCGATGTATTCGTTGAAAAGCGCGCCGAGCGCTGGGTAGTAGAACTCAACCCCGATATTGCCCCGCGGCTGCGCATCAACTCCGGCTATGCCTCACTGGTCAAGCGCGCCGACTCCAGCAGTGAACATACCTTTTTAAAGAACAACTTGCAGGAGGCGCGCTGGTTTTTGAAAAGCCTGCAAAGCCGCAACGAAACCCTGCTCAAGGTCGCCACCTGTATTGTCGAAAAGCAACGCGGCTTTCTCGAATACGGCGCCGAGGCTATGAAACCGCTGGTTTTACACGATATTGCCGAGTTAGTGGAGATGCATGAGTCGACTATTTCCCGGGTAACCACGCAGAAGTATATGCACACACCCCAAGGGATTTTTGAGCTTAAGTATTTCTTTTCGAGCCATGTGAGTACAGATTCCGGCGGTGAGTGCTCATCCACGGCAATACGCGCTATTATTAAAAAGCTGGTGGCGGCCGAAAACCCGAAAAAGCCCCTAAGCGACAGTAAAATTGCCGATATGCTAGCAGACCAAGGTATTCAGGTGGCGCGGCGCACAATCGCCAAATACCGCGAATCGCTGCATATTCCACCGTCTAATGAACGTAAAAGCCTGGTGTAGTCAAACCATTGCGACCAACAGGGCCCGTCATTGCGAGCCGATAACCGAGGAGGACGCCATTTATGCAAATCAGTATTAGCGGTCATCATCTGGATATCACCGATGCCATCAACAATTATGTACACGACAAGCTGGACAGGTTGGCACACCATAATGATTTTATTACCAGCATTAATGTTATTCTCACAGTGGAGAAGCTGATACAAAAGGCCGAGGCCAAAATCCATGTCAGCGGTAAGGATATCTTTGCCGACGCTCAATCCGACGATCTCTACGCCGCGATTGATGCCCTCTCTGATAAACTGGATCGCCAGCTTATCAAACATAAAGAAAAACTTCGCAGCCACCGATAAGCCTATGCAAATTTCTCAAATTCTCGCCCCTGAACGCACCCTCTGTCGCATTGAGGGGGTAAGCAAGAAACGTGTGCTGGAGATTCTCGCCAACACCATCGCTGAGCACGTGGGCGATATTGATGCCGACGAGCTGTTTCGGCGCCTTATCGCCCGCGAGCGGTTGGGCTCCACCGGTATTGGTCACGGCATAGCCATCCCCCACAGTCGTGTTCCCGGTTGCACTGGCACCCTGTGCGCACTGATTACCCTAAAAGATCCCATAGAGTTTGATGCTATGGACGGTGATCCAGTGGATGTGTTGTTTGCGATTCTGGTTCCCGATGAAGCCAATGATGAACATCTGAAAACCCTGGCTAATCTTGCCGGTGCACTCAATGAGGCTTCATTTCGCGATGCCCTGCGCAGCGCCGACAGTGCCGACGAGCTGTATCGCACAGCCATCGCACACAGAGATTGATGGGGCAATCAAATGCATCTGGTGATTGTCAGCGGTCTTTCCGGCTCCGGTAAAAGTACAGCGCTTAATGCACTGGAGGATGCCGGATATACTTGTATCGACAACCTGCCGGTGAGTTTGCTGCCGGCATTAATCACCCAGATACAGCAACACAAAGACTCCGCCAACCAGAATTTTGCCATCGGTATAGATATTCGTAACGCCTGGCAGGATCTGGATGTGTTTCCACCAATGATTACCACCTTAAAAGAGGTTCACCCATCTTTTCATGTGGTGTTTCTTGATGCCGACACCAACATCATCGTTCAGCGCTTCAGCGAAACACGGCGTAAGCACCCACTCAGTGACAAGCACACCAATCTGGACGAGGCGATCAATACCGAGCAAACCCTGCTCAAACCCATGCGTGACAGCGCGGACTGGGTATTTGATACCACCAAGCTCAATGTCCATCAACTAAGCGACCTTATCCGCGAGCGTGTGGTGGGGCCCGCCGAAACCGGTATGGCGGTATTGTTTGAGTCTTTTGGTTTCAAACACGGCCCGCCCAATAATGCAGACCTGGTATTTGATGCGCGCTGTCTGCCCAACCCGCACTGGCATACCGAGTTGCGTCAGCAAACCGGGCGCGACCAGGGGGTGATTGATTTTCTCGATGGCGAAGAAAATGTACAAGCCATGTTGACTGATATACGGGTGTTTCTGGCCACCTGGCTGCCCCAGTACCAAGCTAATAATCGCAGCTATATTACTATTGCTATCGGTTGCACCGGGGGTCAGCACCGCTCGGTTTATTTATGTGAAAAATTGCAACAGTACTTCCAACATCAGCTGCAAAATGTACAAGTTCGGCACCGAGAACTGGTCACCAGCAACAGAGTAGTAAGCTGATGGCTGAGCGCACCGTGACTATTGTTAACGCCCGCGGCCTGCACGCGCGCTCTGCGGCCAAACTGGTTGCTGCCGCCAAGAACTTCGACTGTCAGATTGCCCTGCATCTGGGCGACAAACAGGCCAGCTGCGACAGTATGATGTCGCTGATGATGCTGGCCGCAGGGCTCGGCAGCCAGCTACAGGTATGCGCCACAGGCACCGATGAACAGTGCGCACTGGACACAATTTGCGCGCTGATTGATGCCGGCTTTGAAGAGCAAGAGTGAGAATCTCCGGCGTTTAACCCAATGCGCATGTCCCGGTAACCGCTGAACAAGTCCAGCCAGTGTCTGCTATAATTCCACCCCTAATCGAAAAGCAAAACAGGTGTTGTGCATGAGCGAGGAGTTTGAACCCTATGACGAGGAAGCGCCCAGTAAATCCCAGCGCAAGCGCGATATGCACGCCTTGCAAAAAATGGGTGAGGAGCTAATCGCACTTAACAATACGCAACTGGCTACCTTTAAGTTGCCGGAAGAACTGCAACGCGCCATAGTGGAAATGCATCGCATAACCAAAAACGAGGCACGCCGTCGCCACCTGCAATTTATTGGCAAGTTAATGCGCACTGTCGATGCCGAATCAATTCGCGACGGACTTGACGCACTACAGGCCAAAAGCCACAGCCAGATTCAACATCAACACTTGGTGGAACAGTGGCGTGACCGCCTTATTGCCGGGGAAGTAAATGCCCTGGAAACATTTATTACCCAGTATGGGGATATCGACAGGCAGCATCTGCGCCAGCTTATTCGACAGGCCCAACAGGAGCAATCGCACAATAAGCCCCCTGCACATGCGCGCAAACTGTTTCGTTATATTCGGGATTTTATCAGCGAGTAATCTCTAAGTACCTGCGTTGAATGCAGCTCGTGGTAAACAGGCTATTGAGGATCGGCATCAAACAGGCGATCAAAACGCACATCCGGCTCATCCCAGTCACCACTGATGGTGTAACTAACACTGGCCATTTTTCTCATTTCACTTTCAAAAATCTTGCTGATCAAAAATACCCCGGCAGCGGCTGGCAAGCCGGCAGCCAATGCCGTAATGACGGTTAGATTACCGGTCACCGGCAAGGTCGCCACCAGACGGGTATCCAGCTGCTCATTTAATAAATCCATTCGGCCACTGATCTGCATTTGACTGGACGGGCTCTCCATTACCACCGGTTCGGTAATATGTAACATGCCCTGGTCAAAGGCCACCTCGCCG
>DATBNH010000020.1:0-2712 GCA_036554405.1 Cellvibrionaceae bacterium
TAAGGTGGCGGCATGACCGAAGATACGGCCAGCAAAGACACTCACGCGGCCATTGCGAACGAAGCTGACAACGGCCTGAAAAACACCAAAGGCACTGTAGCGATGGCGCGCACTAATGATCCGCACAGCGCCACCGCGCAATTTTTTATTAACGTGCAAGACAACGACTTTTTAAACCACTCGGGTAAGAACGCCCAGGGCTGGGGGTATTGTGTTTTCGGCAAAATCAGCGACGGCATGGACGTGGTCAACAAAATCAAGGAAGTGAAAACCGGCAGCAAGGGTTTTCATCAGGATGTGCCGGTGGAAGCGGTTATCATCGAGCGCGTTACTGTTGCGGAGTAATCCGCCATGAGCCTGTTGTTTATTTCTGACTTGCATTTACACCCGTCACGCCCCGAGGCCACTGCCGGGTTTTACCGGTTTTTACAGGAGCAAGCTCGCACTGCTGATGCACTGTATATTCTGGGGGATTTTTTTGACAGCTGGATTGGCGACGATGACGACGAGCCGCTGGGTATTGAAGTCGCCGAACACTTACACGCCCTGAGCAAAACAGGCGTGGCGATTTTTTTAATGCATGGTAACCGCGACTTTTTGCTGGGTGAGGATTTCGCCCGGCGCGCCGGAGTAACACTGATAGCTGATCCCGTGGTGATTAATATTAACGGTCGCCAAGCCCTGTTGCTGCATGGCGATAGCCTGTGCACTCGTGACAGCGCTTATATGGCTATGCGCGAGCAGTTTCGCAACCGCGCCTGGCAAGCACAAATATTAGCGCAACCTCTGGCGGTAAGGCGCGCCCTGGCCGAACAACTGCGCCAGCAAAGCAAAACCATGAACAGCATGAAAGCCGACGACATTATGGATGTAACACCCGAGGCGGTGGTGCAGATGCTTGAACAACATCAAGTGGATTTAATGATTCACGGCCACACTCACAGACCTGAAACCCACGAGATAACAGCTGGCGGAAAATCGTGTCAGCGTATAGTACTGGGCGACTGGCATGAATATGGTTGGTGTTTGCGTGCCGACAACAGCGGCTTGTTATTGGAAAGCTGGTTATTGTAAACATCAACCTCTGGACGCATCTCCCTTCTGCAAGTAGGAGGGGGAAGCTAAAACAGGAACTTAACAAGAAGTAAAATTTCGCCAGAAAATACTTAATTGTCGCTGGCAATAAAAAACTGTTTAATTTTGTCGCTCTCCCACATGGTGTCTTGATAGCCCAGCTCAATCAGCTCGCTAATAAACGGTTTCGCAAACAGCAAATAACTAGCCGCTGTGGCGCCGCCGCCTTTGGTGGTAGCACCAATAGCGCGCAAAAAGAAGCGCATGCTGGATGACAAATAGCGTACCTTGCGCCCGGCAATGGCATCCACGCCCTTGCTCGGTGAAATTACCATATTGCGCACCGGGCGCAATTCTATATTTTGCGCTTCGCGAACTTCGGCAGGCACCAGCTCTATAAGGCTATTTAGTCGCTCCAAATGATTAATGTCATTTTCCAGCGCGTCCACAAAAGCGCTGTTTAACAGGTGGCCGACAATTTGTGCCATAGAGGGTGAGTGTTTTACGGTTACTCGCTTGTTCCAGCTTTTGGGGTTGCGGTTACCACTAACACCAATGACAAACAGTGCATCGGCACCCAAATGCAATGCCGGACTAATAGGTGCCAATTGCCGCAGGGCGCCATCGCCAAAATACTCACGATTAATACGCACCGACGGAAAAATAGTGGGAATAGCCGACGAGGCCAGTAGATGTTCGAGCTTGATTGAGGTGGGCACACCCGCGCGGCGAAAACGTTGCCAACTGGTCAGCTCGGGGCGGCCCTGAAAAAAGCTCACGGACTGCCCCGAGGTATAACCCATGGCGGTCACGCTGACGGCATGTAAATGCCCAGCCTCGATATTTTTTGCCACTTGAGAAAAATCGAGAGAGTTACCCAGCAGCGTCCACAACGGGGCATTATTTAACAGCGACAGCGGCCGTTTGCGGCTGACGCCTTCGTTAAACAGCGACAAACCAATCAGGCCGAAGCCCTTAAATAAATCCAGCCAGGAGTGGTAGTACACCTGATCAATGCTGAGGGCATGCCAGATTTTGGCAAGATCGGATACTGCCTGACGAAAACTGCCGGGGTGAGCGGCCAAGGCCATAGCGTTAATAGCGCCTGCCGAGGTTCCGGATATTATCGGAAAAGGGTGCTCGATAGATTCGGGAATAATATCGGCAAGCGCCTGCAAAACCCCTACTTGATAGGCGGCGCGCGCGCCGCCACCAGACAAAATCAGTGCCGTTTTTGTCATGCAATAAAAACCGTTTGACCAGTGAATTAAGTGTTATCGGAGTTTGCGTCGTAAAACTTTACCCACATTGGTTTTAGGCAGCTCATCGCGAAATTCAACACTGTGAGGAACCTTATAGGCCGTCAGTTTTTGTTTGGCGAAATCGCGCACACCATCACTGGTAAGCGCCGGGTTAGACGATACGATAAAGGCTTTTACCGCCTCGCCACCCTCTTCGTCTTCCACACCCACCACCGCGGCCTCGACTACATCGGGGTGCTGGGTTAGTACGTCTTCTACTTCGTTGGGGAAAACTTTAAAGCCCGAGACATTAATCATGTCTTTTTTACGATCGACAATTTTTATAAAGCCGTCCTCAGACAGAGTCGCAATGTCGCCGGTTTTAAACCATTCATTT
>DATBNH010000023.1:0-3124 GCA_036554405.1 Cellvibrionaceae bacterium
CGCACCGAGTGCTTATCTGGCCCCCGCCGCTCACCCCGTGCCAGCCGGGTTACCAGCGCGCTTTTCAAGCTGGTCTGGGCATCCACCACAACACTGTATTCGCGCTCGCGCAGTGTCCGGTAAAAATCCCTCAACTGCCCACTGTTCACGCTAGCCCAAAACTGTTTGCGCCAGCGCCGGTGCGCCGAGACGATCACCCGGTCAATGGCCGGATGCCAGGCAGGCACCTCGGCAAAGGTCTCATCGACCACCCAGTCAAAGCGGGTATCGGGCATAGCGCGGGCGGCATCGCTGACAGCCGGCAATGCCTGCACCAAATCGCCCATAGAGCTGAGCTTTACAATAAGCACCCGATTCATAGTCGCGCCCGTGATCAAAGGCGGCATTGTATCCTACTCGCCCCCCGTGCGGCCAAACAGGGAAGACAGACAGGATCAAATGCACTAGAGTAGTGGTGTGTGATATTCAGAGCGTCTGCACTGTCGATAGACAGGGCAAGGTACTAGCCATGAGCGATCTTTCCAATCTCAAACTTTTCGCCACAGCCCCGCACCCGTGTAGTTACATTGACGGCGAGGAGGCGACCACGCTATTTATCGACCCCCAGGCGCCCGTTGACCAACCTCTGTATTCAGAGTTGTCGCGCCTCGGCTTTCGCCGCAGTGGCGACCATCTCTACCGCCCTCATTGCGTCGGTTGTCAGGCCTGCGTGTCGTGCCGAGTGCCCGTGGCGCAGTTTCGTCCCAATCGCAGCCAAAAACGTTGCATCAACCGCAACAGCGACCTCGATATTCGCTTTGCCGATCAGATTACCAGTGACGAGCACTACCGGCTCTATGCCCACTATATCAATACCCGTCACCGGGATGGCGATATGTACCCGCCATCGCGCAGTCAGTACGAGGGGTTTTTAAGCCAGGCCTGGAGTCTGACCCGCTACATTGAATATCGCCGCGATGAGCGCCTGGTGGCGGTGGCCGTATGTGATTTATTGGACGATGGCCTATCCGCGGTATACACCTTCTTTGATAGCCATCAGGACAAACGCAGCCTGGGGGTTTTTGCCATTTTGAGCCAAATTGCCAAAGCCCGCGAGTTGGGGCTGGACTATGTCTATCTGGGCTACTGGATTCGTCAATGCCAGAAAATGGCCTACAAAACCCAATACCGCCCCTTGGAGTTACTGGTGAACAAACGCTGGGTACGCCTTTTGTAGGTCTGCGCCCCTGATTGGCACAGACGGCCCAGTATTCGGTTGCTGTTCTCGGGTCGCCGTGAGGGAGACCCCCATTTAGGGGACACGCTGTGAATGCATCCCTGCAAGCTCGACGTCGGCATCCATGCCTTCGACGGTTCCCCAAAAGGGGGCCATCCCAACGGCTCAGTGCCACAGGACAAGTTATGAAATCTGGAACTTGGGCTAAGTAGTCCTTTTCGCCTCCCCCCTATCTTTCCGTTAACGCTTAAAAAAACAGCGCCCAGACTTGGCTAATGGCGTCAATTAGGGCACAATTCACGCCTATTTTTTACCGCACCTGTATTAGCGCTATAAAACCTGAGGAAACTGCCGAATGGCAAAAGAAGACAATATTGAATTTGAAGGCGAAGTGGTCGACACCCTGCCTAACACCACCTTCCGGGTAAAACTGGAAAATGGCCATGTGGTGACCGCTCATATTTCCGGCAAAATGCGCAAGAACTATATCCGCATCCTCACCGGCGACAAGGTCAAAGTGGAAATGACACCCTACGACCTGTCCAAGGGTCGCATTACCTACCGCGCGCGCTAGTACGCCGCTCCTGCGCAAGATGTGCATGGATATACAAACATCCAAAGCACTCGCTACGCTGGTGTTCTACTGCACAAAAAAGCCGCCCGAGGGCGGCTTTTTTGATAATCCAAGCGTTATTGCTATTGCTTAGGCTGACTGTCGATAATCAGGCTGTCGGTGTCCGTATCGACATCGACACTGACCTCGCCACCGCCTGCCAAATCGCCAAACAACACCTGCTCGGCCAGCGGCTTTTTGATTTTCTCCTGAATTAACCTTGCCATAGGCCGCGCACCCATTTTTTCATCATAGCCATGCGTGGCAAGCCACTTCCGAGCTGCCTCGGTTACATCCAGAGTGACTTTTTTATCGTCCAGTTGCGATTGCAGTTCGGTAAGGAATTTATCCACCACTGTCTCCACCACGTTCATCGGCAATGCGCCAAACTGCACCACCGCATCCAGGCGGTTACGGAACTCGGGTGTAAACATTTTCTTGATCGCTTCCATGCCATCGGTGGAATGATCCTGCCGGGTGAAGCCAATGGAGGCCCGGCTGATGTCTTCGGCGCCAGCATTAGTGGTCATTACCAGTATCACGTTGCGAAAATCCGCCTTGCGGCCGTTGTTATCGGTCAGCGTACCGTGGTCCATCACCTGCAATAACAGGTTAAAGACATCCGGATGGGCTTTCTCGATCTCATCCAGTAACACTACACAATGAGGATTTTTATTGACCGCGTCGGTGAGCAAACCACCCTGATCAAAACCCACATACCCGGGCGGCGCACCAATCAAACGTGACACCGTATGCCGCTCCATATATTCCGACATATCAAAGCGTAACAGCTCTACGCCCAGGCATTTGGCCAACTGACGGCTAACCTCGGTTTTACCCACACCGGTAGGACCGGCGAAGAGGAAAGAGCCTATAGGTTTTTCGCCGCTGCGCAACCCCGCCCGTGCCAACTTGATGGCAGTAGAGAGCGTATCAATGGCCTCGTCCTGACCGAAAACAGTCATTTTCAGGTTATCGTCGAGTTTACGCAGTTGCTCCAGATCCGATGAAGAGACACTTTTCGGCGGAATACGGGCAATTTTTGCCACTACCGCTTCAATATCGCCCACGCCCACGGTCTTTTTGCGTTTGCTCGCCGGTTGTAGCTGCTGATACGCGCCGGCCTCATCAATCACATCGATAGCCTTGTCGGGCAAGAAGCGATCATTAATATAACGCTCGGCCAGCTCGGCCGCTGCACGCAGGGCCGGGTCGGTATAGCGCAGGCCGTGGTGACTTTCAAAACGCGACTTCAGGCCCTTAAGTATTTGATAGGTTTCATCCACCGAAGGCTC
>DATBNH010000031.1:0-4818 GCA_036554405.1 Cellvibrionaceae bacterium
AACGGTCGATAACGGGGCTATCGCCCACCAGAGTGATACTCACAGCTGGATCTCGGCGAGCAACCGAAAGTGCGGCGGGAATAGTAACGCGGGGACCGAAGTCCCCGCTCATGGCATCTACTGCCAGACGAATTGGATCAGACAAGGCTTAGTCGTCTTGCTGCCAATAGGCTTACTCTTCAGAGGCTTTATCGACCACCTTGCGACCGCGATAAAAACCATCGGCAGTCACATGATGGCGCAGGTGCTTTTCGCCACTGGTAGGATCAATAGATAAAGTAGGTCCAGACAGGGCATCGTGCGAGCGACGCATACCACGCTTGGAACGAGTTTTTCTGTTTTGCTGAACGGCCATGATTTAACTCCTATACACGAATAAACTGAAGCCAGGGCGCCTCTTTGCCAATGAATAAAATCTCAATCATCGGTTTTCGGCGAGCCTTTTAATTGCTCCAGCACTTGAAACGGGTTGCGCTCGACTGACGTCTTTTCGGCGGCGGGCTCACCACTTTGAAACAATGCCTCGGGGACACAGGGTTCAGCGTGGTAGGCAACTGCCGGCAGTGCCAGTAGTAGCTCTTCTTCTATCATCTCGTAAAGGTCGGCAGCACCCTCATCCAAAATCCACGGATCCAGATACTTGGGCAAACCTGTCGCCTGATCTTCGCTCCAGACAATAGCCAGGGCAATATCGCTGCGCAGGTTCACCTCTACCGGCTCCAGGCACCGCTGACACACGAGCATAATATTCGCATCAGCCGTACCTGTTACCACCTTACGTCCCTCTCCATCCCGACCGAATGACAGGACGACCTCAGCCGAGGCGTTATCATTTGCCAGCAAATCATGCAGACGCGACATCAGTGCAACATCGATTTGCCCGGCCAGACCTAACTGCTGCTGGGCAAATTTGCGCGCATCTGCGTATCTCGGCAGCGCTTTATTTGAAGGGGGTTGCGACATAAGCGCGCAATAATAGGGATAGACATGCAATCTGTCAAAGAAAAATTGCGCAAATGCCCTGTATGGGCGGGCTCGGGGTCATTTTAGGGCTCGCACATGGCCATAAAGGCCACAGCTGGCTACAATTGCAGTCCGCAATCTGCCAGAGAAGTCCCATGCTACCGATAATATTGGCCAGCAGTTCGCCCTATCGCCGGCAGTTGCTGGAGCGTCTGCACCTGCCCTACCAAGCCCAGAGCCCTGCCATCGACGAAACCCCCTACCCCGGCGAGGCGCCAGAAGCCCTGGCGGCAAGGTTGGCTCGCGGCAAAGCTGAAGCGCTGGCGGGTAGCCACCCCGGGGCACTGATTATCGGCTCGGATCAGGTGGCGAGTATCGCCGGACAACTGCTGGACAAGCCCGGCAACAAAAATACGGCTCGTATGCAACTGCAAGCCTGCTCCGGCCAATGTGTCAGCTTTTATACCGGACTGTGCCTGCTCAACTCCACCAGCGGTCGGCTGCAACAGCATGTGGAACCCTTTCGGGTGCATTTTCGCCAGCTCAGCAATGAAGAGATAGACAACTACCTGGACGCCGAGCAACCTTTCGATTGCGCCGGCAGTTTTAAATGTGAAGGGCTGGGGATTGCCCTGTTCAGCGCCCTTGAAGGACGTGACAATACCGCGCTGGTGGGTCTACCTCTCATTGCTCTATGCGACCTGCTACGCAAAGAAGGCATCAACCCTCTCGCCACCGCGCCAGCTCCTCCCAGCCCAATAACTCGGTAAAGCAATCCATACACAGAGCGGGCTTAAAAGGTGCCAGACGCTCAGGGGCATGGGCGCCATAACTGACCGCAATGCGGTGTACCCCGGCACGCTCAGCCATCTCCATATCATACTCAGTGTCCCCCACCATCAAGGCGCGCTCAGCATCGGCACCGAAATGTTCTATCAACTCCAGCAACATTAAAGGATCGGGCTTGGAGGCGGTCTCGTCAGCGCAGCGGCTGGCGTGGAAAAAGTTTTCCATTTGCACGGCCTTGAACACCCTATCCAGACCCTGCCGGCTTTTACCGGTAGCCACCGCCAGTTGATAGCCGTCGCCGCGCAAACTGTCCAATGTATCCAACACACCGGGATAAAAAGCAGCGGGGTTGGCCTGATCCAGCGCCAGGTAATGTGCTCCATAGCGTTCGCGCATGCGCGCCACATCAGTATCGCCAATACCCACAAACAATCGCTGCAGCGCCTCGGGCAAGCCGAGGCCGATGATATTGCGCACTGCATCTACTTCGGGCACCTGCCAGCCAAGATCATCGGCCGCACGCTGCATGGCCGTGACAATAGTCCCGGTAGAGTCACTCAAGGTGCCATCCCAATCAAATACCAACAACATTATTGTTCGCTCTCCAGCAAAGTCAGCTTATTCAGCACCTGGGCCAAATCATCCGGCAAAGGTGCCGCCACCACCAGTGGCTCACCGTTGGGCAGGTTTAAATTGAGAGCAGATGCGTGTAAAAACAGCCGCTTTACCCCAAACATGCGCATGGCCAGGTTCATCTGATCGTCGCCGTATTTTTCATCACCCACCAAGGGATGCCCCTGAAGCTGAGCATGGACACGAATCTGATGGGTGCGCCCGGTGACCGGCTCCGCCTCAATTAACGACACCCCCTGTTGATAGACCGAGAGCCGCCGCACCCGCGTTAAGCTGGGTTTACCCTCCGGGTGCACCTTGACGATACGTTCCAGGCCGCCGCTCTGTTCCAGCTTTATTAAAGGCGCGTTTATCTGGGTCTTATGTGCGGGCCACGCACCCACTACCAGCGCCTGATAACGCTTGCCAATGCCGCCCTTACCCGCGCTTTTATCCCGCAGCAGTTGTTGCAAATAACGTAAAAAAGAGCGTTTTTTGGCCACCATAATACAGCCAGAGGTATCCCGGTCGAGGCGGTGCACCAATTCCAGGTAGCGCGCCTCGGGCCGCAGTTGTCGCAGCGCCTCAATCAACCCCAAAGACACCCCGCTGCCACCGTGAACCGCCAAATTGGGCGGTTTATTGAGCACCAGTAAACCGTCATCTTCATAGAGCACCGATTGTTGCAACAGCCGCCCCAGCCCCTGGCTCAAGGCACCGACAGGCGCCTTGGCGCTGACCCTGAGCGGCGGCAAGCGGACCACATCGGCCTCTTGCAGGCGGTAGTCAGCTTTGATTCTGCCTTTATTAACCCGTATCTCGCCCTTGCGCAGCATCTTGTAAATATGGGTGCGCGGCACGCCTTTCATGCGCGCCACCAGGAAGTTGTCAATGCGCTGACCGGCCATATCACTGTCTATAGTAACAAGCTGCACCCGGGCAAAAGCCGGGTCGGACTGGTGGGGTTCAGAGGGTGTTTTCATGGGGCGCAATAATACCAGCAAAGCCTGCCCGCTATAAGTTTATTTGCTGGTGCTTGCGAATGCTGCTATATTCACGCCAGCTAGGGCAGGCAGGTTTCCGGACATAGCGTATTAAAGACGCGTCGCAAGGAAATACCGCTGACAGCTAATGCCTCTGTTACAGGGGCGCTTAACAGCTCGCGGATCAATTCTCCAGCTGAGCTTACGTAAATGATGAAAGGCCAATTGCATGAATCATGCTGCCAACGACTGGAGCAGCCTCTGCAATTAGCCGAACCATTGCGCGGCAAGAAGCGCAGTGCGATTGTGATACTGAATAGTTTTGCAGGACTCGAGCCTATATAACGGCGAATTTAGTGCGATGTGGCACAGGTTTTTATAACCCGGGCGCCCTCGCCACCCGAATACCGTAAAGATGTCATCGCCAGCGTTATTTCTGGCGCATGTTGGCCCTTAGAGTTTTTTAAGTTTTGCACGCAAACCTTTGTTTTCAAAGGAAAACCGGATAGATTTTCCGGTAGTGCAAGCCTCGACACACCAGCACGACTTGTCGTCAACGACACGTGCAAGTCTGTTGTGCAAACGCCTCAGTCATCAGTCGCATGGGCAATTGCTGCGCCCAACCTAGACTGGGAAACGCATGAAAAGAATGCTTATTAATGCAACTCAACCTGAAGAGTTGCGAGTAGCCATGGTCGACGGCCAATGGCTGTATGACCTCGATATAGAAAACCGCAACAGAGAACAGAAAAAAGCCAATATCTACAAGGGTCGTATCACCCGGGTAGAGCCGAGCCTGGAAGCGGCTTTTGTCGACTACGGCGCTGACCGCCACGGCTTTTTGCCGCTTAAGGAAATCTCCCGCCAGTATTTCAGTAAATCTTCTGGTGATAGCGACGGTCGCGTCAAAATCAAGGAAGTCGTTAAAGAAGGCACTGAAGTTATTATTCAGGTTGATAAAGAAGAGCGCGGCAACAAAGGTGCTGCGCTCACCACTTTTATCAGCCTCGCCGGTCGCTATCTGGTGTTAATGCCCAACAACCCCCGCGCCGGGGGCATTTCCCGCCGCATTGATGGCGAAGATCGCGCCGAGCTGCGCGAAGCCTTGAGCCTGATCGAAATTCCCGCGGGCATGGGCGTCATTATCCGCACCGCCGGTGTTGGCCGTAGTGCCGAAGAGCTGCAGTGGGATCTTAACTACCTGTTACAGCTGTGGGAGTCTATCGACAAAGGGGCGCAAAGTGCACCTACCCCCACTTTTCTGTTTCAAGAGAGCAACGTTATCATTCGCGCTATTCGCGATTACCTGCGTCAGGATGTGGGCGAAGTCATCGTCGACAGCAAAGAAGCCTTTGATTTGGCCTCGGGTTTTATCCGTCAAGTGATGCCCAACTTCGGCAGCAAAGTTAAACTGTATCAGGATGATATTCCGCTGTTCAATCGCTACCAAATTGAAAGCCAGATCGAGACC
>DATBNH010000041.1:0-2180 GCA_036554405.1 Cellvibrionaceae bacterium
CAAAACGCCAACAGCCGCACCATCATTCGCGCTTCGGTTTCCGAGGGATGTCGGGCAATGGTGAGCTTGTGCTCGGCATAATAGTGCCGGTCAGTATCCGACACATCGAGTTTGGCTTTATAAATTGTCGCGCCGAGTGCCAACTGAATTATTCCGGACGCATATGCGGAAACAACAGCACATCGCGTATAGACGGCGCATCGGCAAACAACATCACCAACCGGTCAATACCTATGCCCTCGCCCGCCGTTGGTGGTAAGCCGTACTCCAGTGCACGCACATAGTCGGCATCGTAGTGCATGGCTTCTATATCGCCGGCATCTTTTTCGGCCACTTGAGCGCGAAAGCGCTCAGCCTGATCTTCGGCGTCATTAAGCTCGGAAAAGCCATTGGCGATTTCGCGGCCACCGACAAAAAACTCAAAGCGGTCGGTCACAAACGGATTGTGATCGCTACGCCGCGCCAGTGGTGAAACCTCTGTGGGGTACTCGGTAATAAACGTGGGCTGATCCAGTCGGTGTTCAACTGTGGCTTCAAAAATTTCTATTTGTACTTTACCTAATCCATAACTGTCTTTGAGTGGCACCTTAAGGTTTTTCGCCACCGCACGGGCCGACTCCAGATCTGAAATATCGGCAGATGTAAGATCCGGGTTGTACTGCAAAATGGAATCAAACACGCTGATGCGGGCAAATGGCTTGGCGAAATCGTAAACACTGCCTTGATAATTCAAGCTGGTGTCACCCATGACTGCCTGACACAACTTGCGCAGCATATCTTCGGTCAAGTTCATTAAATCGTGGTAATCGGCGTAGGCCTGGTAAAACTCGAGCATGGTGAATTCGGGGTTGTGCCGGGTTGAAAGCCCTTCGTTACGGAAATTGCGGTTAATTTCATACACACGCTCAAAACCGCCCACCACCAAACGCTTTAAGTAAAGCTCCGGCGCAATTCGCAGATACATATCAATATCCAGGGCATTGTGATGGGTAACAAAGGGACGCGCGGTGGCGCCGCCGGGAATCACCTGCAACATTGGTGTTTCCACTTCCATAAAATCACTGTCGTTCAGATAGCTGCGAATAAAGCTGATGCACTTGGAACGCAAGCGAAAAGTATCGCGCACCTCGGGGTTTACAATTAAATCCACATAACGCTGGCGGTAGCGCAGCTCCTGATCGGCAAGGCCATGATATTTTTCGGGCAGCGGGCGTAGTGATTTGGTGAGCAGCTGATAGCTTTGCATATTCACATACAAGTCGCCCTTGCCAGATTTATGCAAGGGGCCGCTGGCGCCCACAATATCGCCAATATCCCACTGGCCATCTTCGTCTTTAATCACCGTTTGGGTGGTTTTATCGGCATACAGCTGAATACTGCCCACCGCATCCTGAATCAGCATAAACGGGCCGCGCTTGGCCATAATACGGCCGGCCACACTCACCTGATGATCCAGCGCCTCCAGCTCCTCTTTGCTTTTATCACTGTAAGCAAACTGTAACTCGACACTGGTATTACTGCGGCGAAAATCATTGGGAAAGGCATTGGCTTTTTTATCGCGAATAGCCGCCAGTTTGGCACGGCGTTCGGCAATCAATTTGTTTTCATCGGGCGCAGCAGAATTATCGTTGCTCATAGCAGTCACATATCCAAAAAAATTACAAGCCAGCTTTTAAGCTGGCTTCAATAAATTGATCCAAATCGCCATCGAGCACATTTTGGCAATTACTGGTTTGCACACTGGTACGCAAGTCTTTAATGCGCTGATCGTCCAGTACATAGGAGCGAATCTGACTGCCCCAACCGATATCGGCTTTGTTGTCTTCCAGCGCCTGTTTATCGGCATTGCGTCTTTGCACTTCCTGCTCGTACATTTTTGCACGCAGCATTTTCCAGGCGCGATCGCGGTTGGCGTGCTGCGAACGCTCACTCTGGCACTGCACTACAACCCCTGAAGGCTCGTGGGTTAAACGCACCGCCGAGTCGGTCTTGTTAATATGCTGACCACCGGCACCGGAGGCGCGGTAGGTATCGGTACGCACATCGGCGGGATTGATCTCAATCTCAATGTCATCGTCAATTTCTGGCGAGACAAACACCGAACAAAAGGACGTAGGGCGGCGATTACCCGAATCAAACGGCGACTTACGCACCAGGCGATGCACGCCGGTTTCGGTGCG
>DATBNH010000068.1:0-3853 GCA_036554405.1 Cellvibrionaceae bacterium
TGCGTCTGCAACTCAAAGCGGCCGGGCATATTGCCCACCGCGCCGCGGCCTTTTTGAGGAGTGTGGGGTGTTGTAGAGGACATAATGATCACAATTATTAGCTGTATATAAATACAGTATAGAAGGGCGGGCATTAAGTCAATGGCCTGCCTTATTGTGGAGGCGCAGTTCTATAAGTGATACCTTTACAGCTGATTTATCTCAGAGTAGACGGCCGTGAAATAGACCCTATTAAATGACATTAAAAATTTTCGGCCTAAGAACAGCTGATTAATAATGTTGAAGAATTTTTACGAGATAGAGAAATGCTTAATTACATAAAAAAGTACAAACGCAACAGGGCAATAAACGACTACCTGTACAAGCTAGGCCCTGCCTTGGTAAGGCGCTATGGGCCAGCCAGACAATATACAGTTTTGCAAATTCAGAAAACGGCAATACAACTTAAATTGAATATGCAATATATTCGCTATGCCATTGCTATGTATCGACAAACATCTTCGGAAAATACGCTCAGCATCTACTCTATCGATGAGCTGATGCTGGATAACATCAGAGCGGAAGTTGCCAGCGCGTATTTTCAAGGCAATATGAACTATACAGCTGCAGATATTATGCGGCTGGGAAAATTAGCGGGCTGGAAAGGTGGAGCCTCGCCAAATTGGAAGGCTAACAGGCTGGGGCAAACCAGCCTGTAACTACTTCGCTACCATCAGTTTTGCAACACAACGCGATAGTGTGCTTTACCCTCACGCAGTTTGGAAATTGCCTCGTTTATTTGGCTCATGGGCAGGTATTCCACCATCGGCTCTATTTTGTGGCGGGCGACGAAATCGAGCATGGTTTTAATAGTGGCGGGGCTGCCCACGGGTGAACCGGAGATGGAGCGCTGGGCACCAATCAGGCCAAAAACGCCAATGTCCAGCGGCTCTAAAGTGGCGCCAACAAAATGCAAACGGCCCTTGGCGGCCAGAGTATTAAGATAAGCGTTCCAATCCAGCTTGACGTTAACGGTAGATAGGATCAGATCAAAATAACCGGCGGCGGCTTCTATTTCATCGGCGCTTTTGGAGTTGAGTACTTTGTGCGCGCCCATTTCCAACGCCTCGGCTTTCTTGCTCTCGCTGCTGGTAAAGGCGGTTACCTCACAGCCCCAGGCATTTAAAAACTTCACCGCCATATGACCCAAGCCGCCTATGCCGATGATGCCCACTTTGGCGGTGGGCGGCAGATTAAACTGCACCAGCGGATTAAACACAGTAATGCCGCCGCAAAACAGCGGTCCGGCAGACTCCGGTTTGACGCCATCGGGAATAGCAATAACCGCCTTGGCCTGGGCGCGCACCTTCTCGGCAAAGCCGCCGTGGTGGCCGGCAATGGTGGGCTGGGCACTGGCGCAGAGGTTGTGGTCACCACTGTTGCAAGTTTGGCAGTTATTGCAGTAGCCGCTGTGCCAGCCAAGGCCAACACGCTGGCCGGGTTTTAAGCTGGTCACATCCTTGCCCAGCGCCGACACTGTGCCTATTACCTCGTGACCGGGAACGAACGGGAATTGGGTAAACCCCCACTCGTTATCCAACATACTGATGTCGCTGTGACAGAGGCCACAGGACTCCACATTAATTTCCACCTCATCGCTACCCAGCGGACCTGGGTCGTATTCAAAAGGCTGCAGTGAATCACCGGCGGATTGTGCAGCGTAAGCTTTAATCATAGGGTTTCTCGGTTCTGAAGGTGTGAGTGTGTTAAATGTGCTGTTGCAGCCACTGACTAAATTGCGGGTAGGGCAAGGCGCCTGCCTGTTGTAATACGGGCTTGCCGCTTTTGAAGATCATCAGCGTGGGAATACTGCGAATAGCAAATTGCCCTGCCGTTTGCTGCGCTTGTTCGGTGTTGACTTTAATAAACCGTGCCCGCGGCTCCCATTCCCTGGCAGCCTGTAAGAACACGGGGGCGAAGGATTTGCACGGGCCGCACCATTCGGCCCAGAAATCGACCACCAACGGCAACTGCTCCTTATTGACCAGACGCGTAAAGCTCGCATCGTCGGCACTGACTGGCTGGCCTTGAAACAGCGATTGATGACATTTGCCGCATTTGGGTTGTTCTGTGAGTTTATCGCTACTCACACGGTTAATAGTGCGGCAACTGGGGCACAGGGTTTCTATACTGGCCATAAACCATATCTCCACTACAATAAGTGCGTCACAGTATAGGTTGAGAATGATTAATATTAAATGGGGAGGTTAAGACATGCACTTTGCAATTTCTTCTACGTGGGGCCCAACAGATACCACGCGGGCTGCTATTCCTTTTATTTTTGCCGCCACTGCCCTGGGAAAAGGCGACTCAGTAACGCTAATGTTGTTTCACGACGCGGTATCTATAGCCGTACCCGGCACCCATGAGAAAATGGTGCCCTGTGGGCCACCGGCTAAGTTTGCCGAGGTTTTCGCCCACCCCAAGGCAGAAATTATTGTGTGCAAGCCTTGCGCCGAAGTGCGGGGGATTAGTGAGGAAAATTTAATCAAGACATCGCGTATGGGTGGTATGGCAGATTTATATGCACGTATTACCGAAGACAATTGTAAACCAGTGGCGTTTTGATGGTGGTAGGTAATTTATGATTGATTACCCGAAAATGCTTGAAGTCGCGATAAGTGAGGCAAAACAGGGGCTGGCCGAGGGTGGCATTCCTATTGGCGCAGCCTTATTTTCCAGTAGCGGTGAACTTTTGGGTGCCGGTCATAACCGGCGTGTGCAAGAAGACGATCCTTCGGTTCATGCAGAAACGGATGCTTTTCGCAAAGCGGGGCGTCAACGCAGTTACCGTGACAAAATCATGGTCACCACGCTTGCGCCCTGCTGGTATTGCAGCGGCCTGGTACGGCAATTTCAGATAGGCACGGTAGTCGTGGGTGAGTCGGTTAACTTTTCTGGCGGGTTGGATTGGTTGCGGGAAAATGGTGTAAAAGTGATCGACCTGCGTTCAGAGGAGTGTGTGCAATTACTGGCTGAGTATATACGCAGAAATTCCGATGTGTGGAATGAAGATATCGGTGAAACCTAGCGCCCCTGCTTTTACCAATAGTCTTTTCTGTGCGCAGTTACTGTCCACCGGGTAAGTGTGAGACCTCGGGCAGCAATTAAAATTAACAGCTGATTAATAAGCCCCAAAGACTACAAAAAAACCGAATATTGGCGGACTTCTCTTATAGTCCATATGATCATAAGGCGCATTTAAGTAAAGTGCAGAATTAAGTGAAATATGCCATCATGTGCCAGCTTTTTAATTCGTCTGTTAGTTCGGCTTTGAATAATAATTATCCTGCTGCTCGCAATACTCGCTTTCGAAAACTGAGGCCGGACAGGCAAGCTGCGCTCTTGTTTCTGACAGATGACCGAACCTGTGACACCTAACCATGCTGGAATTTTATAGAAAAGCGCTGTTGGCCCTCTTAGGGCTACTGCTGGTAAGCACCTTGGCGGCTTACTGGTGCCTGGAGCGTACATTTCTGCATTTGACACTGCTCCCTTCGGCTAGCAGCGACATACCTTGGCAGGCGGCTATAGATACAGATGCCTCTCAGGGTGGCGAGTCTAGCGTTAAGGTTTTTGATGACAGTTATAGCCTCGATTTCGAGCTTTTTGTTTCATCAACAGCGGAGTATCCCCATGCCGCTGTGGAATTGATGTTCAGAAATAACGATGGCGAACCCACCCTGATCGACCTGTCTTTATATGACAGCCTGACTTTTACCATTAAATGCTCACCCGCCAATGTGCTGGCCTTTACGGCGTTTACTTTTGACGAGCAAATAACCCAGCCCGGTAATTTTTTAACCTATCGCTC
>DATBNH010000083.1:0-1858 GCA_036554405.1 Cellvibrionaceae bacterium
AGATTGACCACCTCATAAAAGTTGCCATTGGGGAAACCCAAATAAATGCTGTAAAGCATGGGGTTGCTGCGCATAACCTCGGCAAACAGGTCACGCATGCTGATTTCATTGCCCGTGGTATTAATCAGCGTCGGGTATTGCGCCAGAATTCGGGTTAGCTGTACGGCCCTATGCTCGGCATTTTGCACAAAATCAGCCGTGGCCTTGGCGGTAAGCTGGTAGCGATAGGTGGCGGACTCTATGGCCAGATTGCGACTGAAATAATACTGTAAACTGATGGCAGTACCCGCTGTTAGTAGCGTACTCAGAAGTACAATACCAACCACCAGTTGGCGCAGGGACAACTTAAATGACTGTTTCACACCGACGTCCTTTCAGGGTTCAGACTGTCTACACTATAGATCATTGGTGATAGCGCCACCGGTTTTTTAGAGTAATCTTACGCACCATATTCAGGCAATCCGCACCCCAACATGCACCATATCGGCCAGTGATCAACTTGTGATGGCGCACCAAATATAATCATATGAGCATATTGGGTGGGTTTTCCGCCCATTTGTCGCACCAAAAGCTCACACAGAGGCAAGCTTTCGCTGTGTTTCGCCATTGGCCCACACCTTGCTATACCAAGACCATAGAAGTGGGCGAGTGTATTCATGAGTGTTGCAAATTCCTGTCAGGTAAAAAGTGTCTGCCCTTACTGTGGTGTTGGCTGCGGTATCGTAATGGATGTGGCCGAAGAGCAAATTATTAAAATCACCGGTGACAAACAGCACCCGAGTAATAGCGGACGCCTTTGCACCAAAGGCACAACCTGTGCAGAGGCCATAAACAATAGCGGCAGATTGGAACACGCCTATCAGCGCGCCGAACGCCAGGCCGACCCGGCGCGAGTCGGTATTGATGAGGCCATTGCAAACACAGCCAAGCGTTTGGCAACCCTGCGCAATAGCCACGGCCCCGATGCCATAGCCCTTTATGTTTCAGGGCAGATGTCACTGGAGGCGCAGTATCTGGCCAATAAGCTCGCCAAGGGGTTTATTCGTACCCGTCATATAGAGTCCAACTCGCGCCTGTGTATGGCCAGCGCTGGCAGCGGTTATAAATTGTCCCTGGGCTCGGATGCACCGCCGGGGTCTTACGAGGATTTTGACAAGGCCGATGTGTTTTTAGTCACCGGCGCCAATATGGCCGACTGCCATCCTATTTTATTTTTGCGCATGATGGATCGGGTAAAAGCAGGAGCCAAGCTGATTGTCGTCGATCCGCGCCGAACCGCCACTGCCGACAAGGCCAGTTTATATTTACCTATCAAACCCGGTACTGATCTCGCCCTGCTGAACGGTTTACTCTATCTGCTGCATAAAAATGGCCATACCGATAATGCATTTATCACTCAATACACTGAGGGCTGGGAGACGCTTCCCGAGTTTTTAGAAGACTACACGCCTGACAAGGTCGCCGCCATTACCGGCCTGGAAATTCAGGCCTTAGAACAAGCAGCCCAGTGGATTGGCGAGGCCGATAACTGGATGAGCTGTTGGACCATGGGCCTTAACCAGAGCACTCACGGAACCTGGAACACCAATGCCATCTGCAACTTGCACTTGGCCACTGGCGCTATTTGCAAGCCCGGCAGCGGGCCGTTTTCGCTTACCGGCCAGCCCAACGCCATGGGCGGGCGCGAGATGGGCTACATGGGGCCGGGGTTACCTGGCCAGCGCACGTTCTTAAATGCGGACGATCGCGCTTTTACCGAAGCCATCTGGCAACTCCCTGAAGGCACCTTGAACAGCGATACCGGTAGCGGCACCGTGGATATGTTCAAGGCCATGAAAGCCGGTGATATTAAAGCCTG
>DATBNH010000101.1:0-3632 GCA_036554405.1 Cellvibrionaceae bacterium
CAGGCAGCAATAGGGGATTTTTCCATGAGCAAAAGCTACTCACCACCTTTAGCGCCCAATTTGTCGGCAACATCTCTTATAGCTTATATTTATGGCATTGGCCGATTTTGGTTTTCTACACCAGCAATTTCAATAAATCTATAAGCCTGAGCCATGGTCTAAGCTTAATGCTGGCATCAATCGCGATAGCGACGATATCAACCTACTGCATTGAAAACCCGGTAAGAAAATCCAAATGGTTAAGAAGTCGATCCAAGGCAGTGGTTTTTGGTTCGTTTGGAATAATGCTGCTTCTCACTTGCATTATAATGTTATATCAGCACTTCAACTTATCTACCGCAAGCTATAGTGTCCATGATTCCATTGAAAAGCAACTGCTGACCATTCGACAAGACAAGCCAGATGTCTATATCAATGGATGTCATTTGAGCATTAGTGCAACTGAACCCAAATTATGTCATTACGGCAACCAAAATTCTGACACCAAAGTTCTGCTGGTAGGAGATTCACATGCAGCAAACTGGATTCCAGCTATCGAGGAGATTGCCATACGCAATAACTGGAAGTTCTCCAGCATGACAAAAAGCGGATGTCCATATAGCACCGTACCAACTAAAATCCAGGGCAAGCCTTACCCTGCTTGCGACGAATGGAACAAGAACGCCGAGAAAATTATTGCGGATTATTCCCCTGACATTTTTATTATATCCCAAAAAAACAGGCACCGCTCCATACCCGGAGGGAGCCAAAAGAACTATCCTCTCTACGCCAACTCAGCGATAGACATTATGCAACATCAAGTTGACGCCGGAGTTCGAGTTTTTGCCATTGCGACCACACCCGTGATGAAAGAAGACATCCCAGAATGCCTATCGCGTCACCCGAAAAATCCTGGACAATGCGCAACGAGTAGAGAGCTGATAGCTAGCCGATTCACACTGATTGATCCATTGATTACTGCAGCGAACGCTGTCAAGGGTGCAACGATTATTCACCCACTACAACTGCTTTGTAACGACGACACCTGCCCAGCAGTAAGTAACGGGAAAATCATTTGGAGAGATAGCAATCATTTAACTGCCACTTTCTCCCGATCTCTTGCCGACGACATTGAGGAAATATTGAAAAATAAAAAAGCGAAGCCAGCATCTAACAGGTAATGCATTCCATGCACCTTTGCCATTTCACCATCCCCTATGCGTAGATACCTGGCGTTGGCACACCGTCACTAATAATGTCCGTTTTTGATATCCGGTTATTTTTACTCGATTTCAAAATAATCGTACCTTTTGACTTTTAACACCACTCGCGTCCCCTATACTTAGGAATTCATGCAACAAACAATCTTTGAATTAGCAAGAACTTGCAGCCATCCATAAAATACACAAGTGAACTTTTTATGTTTATGTTGGCATGAAATATAAGTATTACTTCAACCCCAATACATCCTGCATGTCATAAAGCCCAGGCTTCTGGCCTGCCAACCAGTTAGCGGCGCGCACAGCACCATTGGCAAATGCCAGGCGGCTACTGGCTTTGTGGGTGATTTCCACGCGCTCGCCATCGGCCAAAAACATTACCGTGTGCTCGCCCACTACATCACCGCCGCGCACGGTGGCAAAGCCGATACTGTCGCGATCGCGGGCGCCGGTTTGGCCCTCGCGGCCGTAGATGGCTACCTGCTTGAGATCGCGCTCCAGAGTGTCGGCAATCACTTCGCCCATGCGCAGTGCGGTGCCGGAAGGGGCGTCTACTTTGTGGCGGTGATGAGCCTCGTATATTTCAATATCGGCCTCGGCGGCCATCACTCGGGCGGCGGTTTCGAGCAATTTAAAACACAGGTTTACGCCGGTGCTGTAGTTGGCGGCAAGACACAGGGGAATCTGCTGCTGAAAATTCAGCAACTGCTGCTTTTCAGCCTCGGTAAAGCCGGTGGTGCCAATCACCATAGGCTTTTTATGAGCGGCGCAGAGTTCGGCATTCATCAAGGTGGCTTGGGGGGTGGTGAAGTCAATCAGCACATCGACGTTATCCAGCACATCGGCAAGATTGGTCGTTACCAGAACCCCCTGACGGCCTACTCCAGCCAGCTCGCCGGCATCGACGCCTGCCAGTGAACTGCCGGGGCGCACTAACGCCGCGGTGAGCGTGGCATCGCGCGCGGCTACTGTTGCTTCAATTAAAATTTTACCCATGCGTCCGGCGGCACCGGCGATAGCTATACGTGTTGTCATATACAGTTCCAAGATTTTGTCGGACGTCTGATGTCTGATGTCTGATGTCTGATGTCTGATGTTAAGTCTGCGTCAGACGTCTGACTTCAGACGTCCGACTTTCCCCTCCACGACCAATTATTCTTCTCCACTATCTTCAAACAAATGCCCAAGCTTGCCTTTTTTGGTTTCAAGGTATTTAGCATTGTGCGGATTGCGCCCGGTCTGATGGGGAATACGCTCGGTCACGCTAATGCCCATGGTCTCCAGCGCCTTTACCTTGCGCGGGTTATTAGTCATTAATTTAAGCGCACTGATACCCAAATGATCCATCATCGGTTTTAAAATACTGTAGTCGCGCATGTCTGCACCAAAACCCAATTGCTCATTGGCCTCTACAGTATCAGCGCCGCAATCTTGCAAATGGTAAGCGCGAATTTTATTGAGTAACCCAATACCGCGGCCCTCCTGGCGCAAATAAAAAATAGCTCCGCGCCCTGCCAATGCCACCTTGTGCATGGCCGCCTGTAATTGCGGGCCACAGTCGCAACGCAAGCTAAATAAGGCATCGCCGGTCAGGCATTCGGAGTGTATGCGCGCCAACAATGGCTCGGCGCTGCGCACATCACCCATGGTCAACACCAGATGTTCTTTATCGAGATGGCTATCGGAAAAGCCGTGCATCACAAACATGCCCCAAGGCGTTGGCAGTTTGGATGATTCTACAAATGCAATAGTCACTAAGCGGTGGCCTTTAATTAAGTTGGGCGCGCAAAACCAGAACGCCTCTTTCGGTGGTCATGTCCACTAATTTCAAAAAACTGTTACCTAACAACATAGTGTGGGGAGACCGCCCTGAAATAACAAATGCCTCAACATGTTTAATCGTAATGGTGCCCACGGTAACGCTGTCTAACCAGACTTTATAGGCCGGAGCCAGACCGTTAGCGGTACTCACCTGCATACTCTGCCCGGTGGTATAGTTAATACCCAGACGTCGCGCATCAACGGAGTTCATGGCAATCGAGGTGGCGCCGGTATCCACCATAAACTCTACCGGCATACCGTTGATACGACCCGGCGTCATATAGTGGCCACCGTGACCACTGGCAATACGCACCTCGGTGTACTCGGCCTTGCTAAACGAGGTGGCAATCTGTCGCGACAAGGTCAGGGTATGTTCCTGTTGCTGATAGCTCACCACCGCCTGAGACCGATTGGCACTGATCAAGGTGACGCCTTCCGGGCTCTGCTGACCGACCCGCAACATATGTTGCTTACCATTAACTTCGATCAATGCGCTGCCATCGGCCAGCATTTTGGCGGCCAGCTCTGCTGCCCCTAGCGGCATCGCAAAAAACGCTATAACAGTCATCAAAGCGCACACAAACCCGAGCTTTTTCATCGCCACCTCCTTTA
>DATBNH010000114.1:0-2083 GCA_036554405.1 Cellvibrionaceae bacterium
ATTGATAAAATCAAACAAATTACCATCGGCTAATTGTGAAGGGGCAACATTTTTAATAGCCGAAAAAATCGTCTCGGTGCGGCCCGGATAGCTTTTTTCCCAATCATGTAGCATCTGCTTGATAACCTGACGCTGCAGATTTTCCTGTGAGCCGCAGAGATTGCAGGGAATAATCGGAAATTGCTTGTGCTCAGCGAAACGTTGTAAGTCCTGTTCTTTGCAATACGCCATAGGGCGAATCAAAATATTGCGCTGGTTATCTGCCAGTAGCTTGGGCGGCATGGCTTTGAGTTTGCCACCGTAGAATAAATTTAAAAAAAGAGTTTCGATAATATCATCGCGGTGATGGCCAAGCGCAATTTTAGTTGCACCTATCTCATCGGCAAAACTGTAAAGGGTGCCCCGACGCAGGCGTGAGCATAAACCACAGGTGGTTTTACCCTCCGGTATTATCTCCTTAACAATACTGTAGGTATCTTTTTCAATAATATGAAAAGGAACGCCGATACCCCGTAAATATTCCGGCAACACATGCTCGGGGAATCCCGGTTGCTTCTGGTCCATATTGACCGCTATCAACTCAAAGTTTACCGGGGCTGTCTGCTGCAAACTCATCAGTATGTCGAGCATGGCATAGGAATCTTTGCCACCTGACAAACACACCATGATTTTATCGCCCTCTTCGATCATGCGGTAATCGGCAATGGCACTGCCCACCTGCCGGCGGATACGTTTTTGCAGTTTGTTAAACTCCAACCGAGGACGGCGGCTATCGCCCGACAAATCCTCGGCGCTTTGGTGCATTATGCTCATGATATTCTCATCTGTTATCGGTCTACCGACAGGGAAACTGCTGTACGGATTATCCTGGAAAACGCAGTTGAGCGCGAAAAAGACGAGTAAGACAGCTCTCTTACATCCTGTAACCGCTGCATGCATGCACGTTGTGTAGCGTGCAGAGTGAATTTAAAAATCGCGTGGTCACCTGATTGGTGAGGTGTCGGCTTTTAAATTTGCATGGTGTGTCAAGAGAGTAAACTTTCGCGATCCAACTGGGTTTTCCGGGATTATACCCGCTCCAGTGCCAAATCGACAGGAGCGGCGATGTACGTGGCCGCCGCACGCACCAACGAGAGCTGGAGGGTACATAGTTGCCGCCCGCGGCAGCGGCTTGCCGCTGTATTGTGCCTTTCCGTCACCTAAATTCCCTATCAAACTGCCTACCCACATTGAATAGGCGGCTATGTGGTATGGCACAAGCATTGCTAAACCTCTGTATACCCTCGATAACGGCAATAGTGGACGAGACATAATGCTTTTTCAAGCCCTTGCACAGAAGCTCAAATTAACGGCATCACCGGCAAACAATGCCTTACAGGAGCCAGCAAAAACACAGGCAAAGACGGACATCGCCACCGGCGACTATACCGCGCTGGAACAGCTGCAGCAGCAACGTCAACAGTTGGAAGTGGGGATTGAGGGTAGCCGCAACCACTATCAAAGTATGATTTTGGCTATTGATTCGGCCCGGGGGCTATTGTGGATAGATGAGCTGTTTCCACAATCCGCAGCATTGGAGCCGGGCCGCTGGTTAACGCTTCGCCATCATCGGAATGGGGAGGTGCTGACCCTGCGCTCACCGTTAGTCGCCAATGGCGAGCACTTTAATACCCGTGGGCTAGCCTTGCTGTTACCGGAGAGCCTGAATTATTTACCCCGCCGTGAAAACCCTCGCCACGAGCTCAGACATTACGCCCTGCCTGTTAGCATTCGCCCTATGGGCGAAGGTTATTGTCAGGGTACCCTGATCAACCTCTCTCTTGGCGGTATGCATTTGGCGCTGCCAGGCAATCATCTGGGCCATATCCGCCGTGACACTTTGCTTCCAGACTGTGAATTCACCTTGGGCAATGGCAAAAAAATCCGCTGTACCGCTACAGTCAAATCCACAAGGCTGATTCGCACCCCCTATCGTCACACTCAAGTGAGTCTGGCTTTTGCCGATAACATGCCTGATCGCGCTGCTCTTCAGCAACATCTCCAGCAGCTTGAGCAGTGCTACCGCCATCAGGCTGCCTGACAA
>DATBNH010000136.1:0-6078 GCA_036554405.1 Cellvibrionaceae bacterium
TCCGATATTGCTATTCAAGCCAGTTTAACCGGCCATCTGGTGCTCTCGACCCTGCACACCAATACTGCCATTGGCGCCATTATGCGCCTTAAGGATATGGGCGTAGAGCCGTTTTTGCTGGCCTCCAGTATCGAAGTGGTAATGGCCCAGCGGCTGGTGCGGTTATTGTGCAGCCACTGTAAAGAAACCTACGAGCCGGTAGAGGCCGAACGGAAGATGCTGGGCTTGCCCGAGGGCCAGACTATATTCCGACCCAAGGGCTGCAGTGCCTGTAACAATATGGGCTATCGCGGCCGCAAGGGCATTTACGAGCTGATCGAAATTAATGAGCAACTGCGCCACCTGATTCACGAACAGGCCGGTGAACAAGAGCTGATTCGCGAGGCGCGCAAACACGGCGATTCCATCAGCGCTGACGGCCGCCGCCTGGTGATTGAAGGCATTACCAGTCTCGAAGAGGTGCTGCGGGTTACCACCGCGGGGTAGAGTTATGGGTGCTTACAGCTATCGCGCGCTAAACGAGTCGGGCAAAACCGTTAAGGGTATTGTCGAGGGCGACTCCGAGCGCCAGGTACGCAGCCAACTGCGCGCGCGCAAGCTCAAACCGCTGGAAGTGAACAGCACCACTGGCAGCGTCCGCTCTGGTAACAGCAGCGGTCTTATAAGCTGGATACCGCAAGCACAACCGCGCCTCAAGGGCCGGGATCTGGCACTGATTACCCGCCAGCTGGCCTCGCTGATCAAGTCCGGACTGCCGCTGGATGAAGCCCTGCACGCCACCGCCAAACAGGCACAAAAACCCAAGGTCAAACAGGTGGTGATGCAAATTCGCACCAAAGTACTGGAGGGTTTCAGCCTCGCCCAGGCGCTTAACGAACACCCTGGTTCCTTCGACGACATGTACCGGGCCATGGTTCGCGCCGGTGAAAGCTCGGGTTATTTGGGGCCGGTGCTGGAGCGCCTGAGCGAATACACGCTCAATTCCCAGCAGCTGAAATCGCGCCTTAAAACCGCCATGATTTATCCTTTGGTATTGCTGGTGATCAGCCTCGCAGTGATTATCGGCCTGATGGCGTTTGTGGTGCCAGACCTGGTGAAACTGTTTGCCCACTCCAACCGCAGCTTGCCTTTTTTAACCCAGGCGCTGATTGTGAGCAGCGACTTTATTGTCAGTTATGGTATCTGGTGTGTGGTACTAATCAGCGCCGCTATTTATGGTATTAAACGATTATTTAAAAACGAGCGGCGTCTGCGTCGCTGGCACCGGGTGCAACTTAAACTGCCTATTATTGGCGGGGTGGTTAACCAGGCCAACTCAGCGCGTTTTGCCTCGACACTGAGCCTGTTAATGTCCAGCGGCGTACCCCTGTTACAGGCGCTGAAAATTGCCGGCCAGGTGATGACCAATCGCATTTTGCAAGACGCCTGCGCCGAGATTACCGCGCAGGTACACGAGGGCACCAGCCTGTACCGCGCCATGGAAAATGTCGGCTGTTTCCCGCCGCTTTTGGTGCAAATGGTGGCTAGCGGTGAAACCAATGGCACGCTACCCGAACAGTTGGAACACGCGGCCAAAGATCAGGAGCGCGAATTGGAAATGGTACTGGCAGTTTCGTTAGGGTTGATGGAACCGGCCACCATTGTACTGATGGGCGGCGCCGTACTGGTGATAGTATTGGCCATCTTGCAGCCTATTTTTGAAATGAACAAAATGGTTTAAATACACTGGCACTGCCAGCTGAGCAAATGAATTTTCAACAGGAGAGTGCAAACAATGCCTAACACAATCGGTCGCCAGCGCGGCTTTAGTTTGATTGAGATTATGGTGGTGGTGGTGATTATTGGCCTGCTGGCCAGTATTGTCGCGCCCATGGTTCTTGACCGCGCCGACGAAGCGCGTGTTAACAAAGTCATCGCTGACTTTAGCAGTATTCAAACGGCCCTTAACCTCTACCGCATCGACAACTATGTGTACCCCTCCAGCGAGCAGGGTCTGGAAGCGCTGGTAACGCGCCCCACCGCTACCCCGGTGCCGCGCAATTGGCGCAGTACCGGCTACCTGGATTCTGTACCTGTCGACCCCTGGGGTAACGATTATTTGTACATAAGCCCTGGCGAAACCCGCGAGTATGATATCTACACCCTGGGCGCCGACGGCGTCACCGGTGGCGAAGGGCAAAATGCCGATATCAGCGTGTGGGACAGACCTAACCAGTAGTGCTATTTATGGCTGCACCCTCACGCCAAGCCGGCTTCACCCTGATCGAATTAATGATCGTAGTGTTTATTATCGGTATGGGTGCCAGCTTTGCCATGCTCTCGGTGGCCCCCGATCAGCAAAACCTGCTGCAGGAGCAAACCGAAGAGTTTGTCACCGCCGCGCGCTTTGTCGCCGACGAAGCGGCGCTGACCTATGAAATTATTGGCTTGTTTATCGCCCCCGGTGAAAGCATGCAGGGCAACCGCTGGTGTTACCGCTGGCGGCGCTGGCGCGACAGTAGCTGGCAGCCGGTGTCTACTTTTTTGCCCGACCAGTGCCTTAATGCCGATACCGATATTGAAATGATTATTGAGGGCGAACTGTACGAATACGACGAGCGCGATACCACACCCACACCGGTACTTTGGTTTTACCCCAGCGGTGAAACCACCGCGCTTGAAATTGCTTTTTTTAATCGCTTCGACAGCGAGCAAGTTGAGCGCGTTTACGTGGACATGATGGGTGAAATTGTGTGGCAGCAAACCGATGAAGAACGCGAGGTGAGCTGGTGAAAGGTCACGAGCGCGGCTTTACCCTGATTGAAGTGATGGTGGCACTGGTCGTGGTAGCCGTGGCTCTGCCGGCGATGATGCTATTGATTACCACCCAGCTACAAGGCGCCTCTTTTACCCGCGAAAAAACCCAGGCTTTCTGGATTGCCGAAAACCAGCTTACCCGCATCAATTTGCGCCGCCAGCTGCTCGACGATTACACGCTGCCGCGAACCGAAAACGGCAACCTCAACAGCAACGGCATAGAGTGGTTTTGGCAAATAGAAACCGAAGACACCGAAGTGCCCGGCTTTAAACGGTTGGATATTGAAGTCTATCTGGATACCGACCGCCAGAACCCGCTGGCGACACTGACGGGGTTTATGGATGAATAACCAACCCCGACAAAAGGGCTTTACCCTGCTCGAGGTGATGATTGCCATGGCCATTGGCGCCATTGTTATGGTCATCTCCTATCAGGCCTTCAACATTGCCAACCGTAGCGTTGAAACCGGTCGCGACGTGCTCACCGAGATCAATGCGCTGGATCGCACCTGGCAATTACTGGCGCAGGACTTACGCCATGTTCTGGCACCGGTGGCAGTGAGTGACCCCAATAATTTCGAAGGGGCCAAACGTCTGTTCCGTGGCGAAACCCTGCGCGAGGGCATTGCCGGCGAGAGCCTGATTTTACAGCTGACCCGGGGCGACTGGTTCAACCCCACCGGCCGCCTGCGCAGCGATATTCAGCAGGTGATTTACCGGGTGGACGAAGACAGCAGTCTCTGGCGCGACTATCGACCGGATCGCAATCTGCCGGTTGAAGACTGGCGCTACAGCGACAATTATTTGCACCAGCGTTTGCTGGACAATATCGGCAGTATCGAAATGCGCTTTTTATCAGCGCAAGTGGTCGACCGTCAGGGTGACGGTTTACTGGAGGGCGATGACTACACTCAGGACTGGGACGATATCTGGCCCAGCAACAGCGATAGCAGCGGCACCGCGCTGACCCTGCCGCGCGCCCTGCACATACGTATTGAACTGACCAGCGGCACCACCAGCGAGCGACTCTATGAATTGCCTCTTGCCCCCTAAGCGCCAGCAGGGCTCGGTATTAATTATGGCACTACTGGTAGTGGTGCTGGTGGTGGCCTTTACCCTGAAAGCCAGCCGCGATTACCAACTGAGCATGGCCCGTGCCGAAGGCCGTTGGCACGGCACTCAGGCGCGCGCTTACTTGAGCGGTGCCGAGCGGCTGGCCGTGTTTTTTCTGGAGCAGGACGACGCCAGTATCGATACGCTGATGGAAGACTGGGCGCAACCCATTCCGCCTTTTCCCATCGAGGGCGGTGCGCTGATGGCCGAAATTCGGGACGCCAGTGCGCGGCTGAATCTCAACGATCTGGCCACGCCTTTTGTGCCAGAAAAAGCCATGGATAGCCACGAGCGTTTTAGCGAAAACCAGCGACGTTTTTTGCGCTTGCTGCAAAGTTTTGAGTTTTATCCCTTAGCGCTGGAAGATGCCATCGCCATTTTAGAGGCGGTGGTAGACTGGACGGATGTGGACAATGAGCCCTCGGGCTTTTTTGGCGCCGAGGCTGATTACTACCAATCGCTGGACATACCTTACCTTCCCGCCAATGGCCTTTTTACCAGTGTCGATGAGCTGCGCCTGGTGCGCGGCCTTACGCCACAACTGATGCAGTTACTGCGCCCCTACCTGAGTGCACTGCCAGCGGGCAGCGCCCCCATGAACGTCAATACCTTGCCCGATCAACTGCTGCGCAGCTTTAATGCCTCCACCAGTCTGACGCCATTGCACCCGGAAGATATCGGCTTATTGAGGCAAGACATGCTGGAATACGTTACTATCGAAGACTTTAGCTCCAACCCCGTGTGGGACAGTATTATCGCTGAACCGGGGGGCGTAAATGTGGACAATACCGATATAAAAACCGGCTTGTTCCGGGTAACCACCTACGTTTCGCTGGGCGAACAGCGCCGCGGAATGGAAAGCTTACTGCAGCGTCAGGGTGAGGGCGAAACGGTAGAAATTACCGTGATATCAAGACGCGATATCTACGATTTTATTCCGACTGATCAAACCCAGTCGGGCGAGGGATACAACCGATGATGTCTGAACAGCTTGTGATCTACCTGGATCACTACGACAGCGACTACAGCTGGTGCCTCACGCATGAGGACGGCAGCCAGAGCGAGCGCCAGCGGGGCGATACCCAGGCACTGGCCGAGAGCCTCGGCGCCGGTAACCATCAGGCGCTGTTAATTCTTGGCGGCCCACAAGTTGCCATGCGACAGTTGGCTTACAGCGAGCAGGAAAAAAAACACCTCAAGCGGCTGATGCCGTTTCAGCTGGAAGAAGCGGTTATCGGCGATATCAGCCAATTCCATTTTGCCCTGGGCCAGCCCAAAGACGGCCAGGTAGCCCTAGCCTATACCGAAAAAAGCCGCCTCCAGGCGCTGTTTACCGAGCTGGCCAAAGCCAATATCGAAATCACCCGCTGCGTACCGGCGGCGCTGCTGCTGCCGCTGCCCGCTGATGAAAATGGCCAGCCACAAGGCTGGGCGCTGCATAAAATTGGCAGCGAAGTATTGGTGCGTCACGGCCAAGGCACAGGTTTTACGGTAGACCAGAAGAATCTGGCACAGACCCTGAGCCTGCTACTGACCGCCGAGAACCGCGTGGATCAACTGCCCGAACTGGCTTTAAGTGCTGCCAGCGAGACCGACTTGGCCGAACTTCGCGCCGCATTGCCAACAGCCCTTGAAGGCGCCAGCACCCGGCAACAGGTTAGCGATATCCATTTACTGTCGCCGGCCAACGACACCATTAACCTGTGTCAGGGCGAGTTTTCCCAGCGCTTACCGGTAGAGCGCTGGTGGCGCGCCGGGCGCGGTTTAATTATTGGCGCCGGCGTCGCCTTGGTGGTATATATCGGCACCTTGGTGCTGGGCATTTATCAGCTGCAGCAAGACAACCTCGACACACGCCGCGCGATTGAACAAGTGTTTCGCACCGTGGTACCCACCGGGCCGGCCAACGATCCCGAGCGTCGCCTTAGCATTATGTTGCGCGATTTACAGCCCGATGTAGGCGGCAGCGCCGCTGTGCCGCTGCTGGCGCAAGTGCTGCCGCAAATACCCGACACTGTCACCGTGCGCGGCATTCACTACACCGCCAACAACGACGAATTGAGTTTGAATCTGCAGGCCAGCACCTTCAATGCCATTGAAACGCTGCGCAGTGAAATCGCCAATGGTGGCCTCGGCGCCGAGCTACTATCGGCCAGCGCCCAGGGCAAC
>DATBNH010000173.1:0-6534 GCA_036554405.1 Cellvibrionaceae bacterium
TCAACGAGATTAGATAATCGGTATCGTACTCCTTTTGGAGCGCCTGATCATTATCAAAGCGCTCCATAATGGCTGAGCCTCTAAGCAGGGAAATATTCATATCATACAACTGCTCATAATCTGACAAAACGATATCGCGATGGGGAATAACCCCCATATCGTGATAAGCAACCAACTCGCCTTTGGTAATAATGGTATCGTCCAGAGGAATTAATATAGTGCAGTCATGCTCTCCAGAGTCCAGCTCTCGGTAAACGCGGGCAAAAGGCGTTAGGGTGATAGTAATGGTGTGATTCGTACGTGCCTCTATCTCTTTGACCATCTCGATGAAGGCACCTTCCATCAGCTGGCTTTCACTATTAACAGAGGCCCAAGGCGCTACTTCAATGGTTATAAATTTGAGCTCATTGGCATAAGCCGAGATAGACACCAACAAAACGATTATAAGTGAAACACATCGTTTCAAACAGTGTCTGGCAGAATTCTGAATAAGCCCCATAATCTTCTCCGCATTATTATTACCCGCTTTTATCCATCAGGCACCATAAGTGAGCGCCGACAATCTACCTTGAACTTATTTTGCACAACCTGCAACACAGTATAAATCTATAAGTACATCTTTGTTAATGCCTTTTTCGTTATCTCCGAGATAAATAAAAGATGGCTCAAGATGAGCTATTAAGGGTTTATCCATTCCGCTGTGGAATGGATAAACCGTGTTTTAACTACATTATCGAGGTAACTGTTATGAATAACCGCATTTTACTGGTAGTAGGCGATAAGTTTGCATCTTACGTGCAAGGCAAAGACGCCATAACCCTCTCTCAACTCAAGGGCTTACTGGGGCTACCCATTCAAATCCTGCCCACCCAAGGCCGTACCGTTCTGGTGCCCGGTCAGGGCATGAGTGAGGAGTCTATCAAAAGCCTGTTGGAGGCCGCCGCCAAGTCTGTAAATTTACGTTATTTTGATTTTAGCCTGTGGCAGAACTTGCCCAAACGCGCGCCGTCCAGTCTTTCACACAAGCATCTGACTCAAAACACGCTGATATCTGCACCAAAACAATTATCTGAAGACCATTTTGAGCTGCATATCCTCATTGATGAAAACTGCGACCTGATGAGCGACCATCAGACCGGCCAGCATGTTCAAGGAATGATTTTGGTAGAAGCGGTCAGGCAATCAAGCATGGCCATCACCCAGACATTCTTTTTGCCCAAAAATGACATTGATTATGCTTTTGTGCTCAATGACATGTCGGTTAAATATAACAATTTCACTTTTCCAGTGGCGGCAAGCATCGTTTGTCATATTTCTGCAAAGAATATCGACAACCCGCGTCGTCTTAATTTCTTTATGGATGCAGAGGTATACCAATGTGGAACGTCAGTGTCGTCCCTTAAATTTTCAATTACTGCCATGGATAAACTACGGATTAGTAAGCAAGAGTCTATGCAGGCATCAAAAACTCATAAAAATTACCTTGCTCAAATTGAGCGAGAAATTGAGTGCCTTGAACTAAGCGCCATAGCGAATCATCATTAAAACGGAGGATAACTTTATGAACATAAGTCACGCTAACCCCAGGGAGAAAGTTTATGTGTTTTTTGATGTAGACGACACCCTGATATCCGTCAAAAGTATGCTGAGCTTTCAGGATTTCTGGTATCAATGCCATCAGGATGCAGAGGCAGAAATGTCTTATCGTCAGGATCTATTGGCAAATATGCATGAAAAGGCTTGCTGGAAATCGCTCAACCGCCTCTATTATCGCCATTTTCGTGGAAGATCAGAGCAAGAGGTCATAAAGATGGGGAAATTGTGGTTTGAAGCTATGCAAAAAGACAATACGCGCTTTTATCACAAAGCAGTAGTCGATACGTTAGCAGCGCATCAAAAGGCCGGACACGAAGTGGTGTTTGTGTCGGGCTCTTTCCCTGCCCTACTACAACCCATTGCCGAGGAACTGCAGGTGACCGTAATACTCTCAACGCATATGGAGGTGGTTAATGGTTATTACACTGGAGAAATACTGCCGCCTCAAACCATTGCCGAAGGTAAAGCACGGGCTATTGGGACCTTTTTAGCTGAACGACAAGGCAACCCGGAACGCTGTTACGCCTACGGAGATGACTGGTCTGACTTGCCTATGCTGGAGATGGTTGGCAACCCGTGTGTGGTGACGGGAGGCCGTGGTCTGGTGGCCCATGCGAAACAATTAAATTGGCCTATTATCAACCCGGCTTTATAATTAGCTGCCGCTTATAATAACCAACCTTTTGCATATATTACTCCTGCTGCGGCAGGAGTTTTTTCAATAGAGTATCAGGCTTCCTCACTCGACAATTGCCAAGGCTTATCAAGCGTGTGTGCCACCAGATCCAACGGGCCCGGTCGGCATAACAAAAATCCTTGGGCATAATCACAACCGATCACTTTTAAAAAATCACGCTGATGGTCTTGCTCTATACCTTCGGCAACGATTTCCATACCCAGGCCGTGCCCGAGGGTAACAATGGTTTCAATCAGCCGGCTGTCATGACTATTATCACTAACATTAGCAATAAAACTGCGGTCAATTTTAAGTGTGTGAAACGGATATCGTTGTAAATACCCCAACGACGAATAACCGGTGCCAAAGTCATCGATAGAAAAACGCACACCCAACTGGCACAGCGCTTCTATATTTTCATGGGTAGTAACGGCATCTGCCACTAAAACACGCTCGGTAATTTCCAACTCAAGCTGTTCGGGTTTCAGCTGATTAAGTTCAAGTTGCTCGGCGACAAAAGCTGCGTAGCCAGGAGTCTCCAATTGACGTGGGGAAATATTAATTGCCAGGCGAAGGTTTTTATCGGCATGCTGATGATTAAACAATTCAGTCATCTCGCGGCAGGCATTCTGTAACACCCAGGTGTCGATCTCCTGAATAATACCGATATCTTCCGCCAGGGGCACGAAGGTGCCAGGCATATGCAAACTGCCATCGATTTGACGCCAACGCACTAATACTTCAAATCCGAGCACACAATTATCAGCCAGATTAAAAATCGGCTGGTAATGCAAAACCAGCTCCCCTTTGGGCACCACATGGCGCAGGCGCGCCTCCAACTCCAGCCGCTCAATTAACTGTGTATTGATATCGTCGGTAAAGAAATGATACTGATTACGGCCCATGTCCTTGGCTTTATACATGGCCAAATCGGCGTTGCGTAACATTAAGTGAGGGTTGGTGCCATCATCAGGACAAATAGCAATACCAATGCTGCTGGTGACAAAATAATCTTTGCCAATAATCGTAAATGGCTGCTCAAATTGTTTAATAATACGCTCGGCGACCCGATGAACCTCCAGCATATCGGTAATGTCGGGCAGCACAATGACAAACTCATCGCCTCCCATGCGCGCCAGAGTATCACCACCGCGAATACACCGGCTCAGGCGCTGTGCTGCCTCCACCAGAACATTGTCGCCAACGCCATGACCAAGACTGTCGTTAACGTTTTTAAAATGATCAAGATCAATCCCCAATAGCGCTGTCTTGTGCTGAGTGCGAGAGGTATTTTCGATAGCAATGTTGAGCCGATCAATCAGCAGGACACGATTGGCAAGCCCGGTCAGATGGTCATAGTGTGCCTGGCGCAGCAACTGCTCCTCGTAATCGCGTCTGACCGTAATATCTTCTTTAACCACAATATGATGAGTCAGCACATCTGTGCTATCGGTCAGCGCCGAGACATTCACATATTCCCAATACAACTGGCCATCGGGTCTTACACTGCAAAACTCGCCGCGCCATTCTACCCCTGTGCTAACCGCCGACCAAAGCTCGGCCATAGCGCTTACACTTTCTTCGTCGCGCAGGGTAAAACCCAGCGGCTGGCCAATCGCCTCGCTGGCGCTGTAGCCGCTGACCTGTTCAAATCGGGGGTTCACATATTCAATGGCGCCTTTGGGATTGGTAATCACCACCGATACCGGGCTTTGCTCAATGGCCCGTGACAAGATGCGAATGCGCTCTTCGGCCTCGCGGCGTTGACGACGAATATCCGCATCTCTGATCTCGCGCTGCACCGCTGGCACCAGACGCGCCAGGGCGTTTTTGTCCATAAAATCATGGGCGCCGCGCTTGAGCAGGCTCACAGCATCTTCGGCGCTAACCGCCCCGGAGGCGATAATAAAGGGCAGATCCAAGCCGCTGTCTTTGAGTGTGGCCAAGGCATCATCAGCACTGAAATGGGGCATGCGATAATCGCAAATCACTAGATCCCAAACCGAGGAGTCTAATGCTTCTTGCATCTGTTCGCGGGTTTCTACGCGATGAAACAGGGGGCTAAAGCCACCTCGAGCAAGTTCAGCGGTGGTCAATTCGGCATCCATTTCCGAATCTTCTACAAACAGTACCTTCAGTGGCGTTCCCGTTAGCTTTCCGCTTTTACTGACCAGAGTATTGTTGCGTACATGTGCTACGAACCTTTTCGACCCTGTAGATTATAGAGATAGCCGAGACATGGGTAAGCATACCCATTAACAACCACTATTTACAACGTCTACTCAACAAAGGTAGCGGTAAACAAGCAAAAATGCGACTATTAATTGTCCTGATATGGAACGCTGAAATAGATTATTGCGGCAATATAGGTTTTATTTAACATTAATCATCAGCAGCCAGGGACTTGCACCGCCAAGGGTTTCCGGGCAGAACCCACCTCCCCCCAAAGACTGGGGGTGTTTGTCAGCCAAAGCCCAAAAGCTGAATGTTATTGGCGACGCCTAGTCGATCAACAGATCCACGCCTTCAGGCACCACAAAGGTAAATTTGCTTTCATCTACCGGGCGGTTGTAGGTAGTATTGTCAAGAGCGAAGACAGTGCGCTGATGCAAACCGTCATTCACCTCTATTTGATGCAGACGATCTTGCCGGAATATCAGCTGCAAGCTGGCAAAAAGATCCTCGCCATCGTGTGGCGTCAGAGTGAAAATCTGAGCTTCCTGGTTTTCATCATAAACAATGCTAAAGCTCTCGGTTAGGCTTTGCACATCATCCGACAGCAACATCGCGGGTGTTTTTCTTATGTCTTCGGTGACTTGTCGCACCGTTACCTGTTCTAAATCGGGATCGTAAAGCCAGAGCGTGTGTTGATCGCTGATCAGGTATTGTTCAAAAGGTTCGCTAGTATGCCAGTAAAAACGCCCCGGCCGCTGTAGCACAAAGCTGCCACTGCTGGATTCCAGAGTCTCGCCTTCGCGGCTGTAGAGGGTTTGCGAGAAATCGCCGGCAAGGCTGGTCATGTCAGCCAGTTTTTCACGCAAATGTAGGGTCGCACTTTCGTCGGCAAGAGCGAGGTTGGTCAACAGGCACAGGCTCAGTGCCCAGAGGATTTTTTGCATAACACGGGTTTCCATTAATCAGTTTTTGGGCGACAGCACTTCGCGGTTGCCGTTGTGGCCTGCAGAGGAAATTACCCCCGCCGCCTCCATGGTGTCTATCAGGCGTGCGGCGCGGTTATAGCCAATCCGCAACTTGCGCTGCACCGCCGAGATAGAGGCTTTGCGCGAGTCGATCACAAACGCCACCGCCTCGTCGTAAAGTGCATCGCTTTCATCGGTATCGCTGTCATCTCCGCCGGGTAGGCCCGGTACCGGAATACTGTTGGTGCTGTCATCAATGACACCGTCAAGGTAATCCGGTTCACCGCGACGCTTCCAATCGGCAACAACTTTATGCACCTCGTGATCGTCTACAAAAGCGCCGTGCACGCGCTCGGGCACGCTGGTACCTGGCGGCAAATAAAGCATATCCCCATGGCCCAGCAACTGCTCAGCCCCGCCCTGATCGAGAATGGTGCGTGAATCAATTTTGGACGATACCTGAAAGGCCATGCGCGTGGGCACGTTGGCTTTAATTAAACCGGTAATCACATCCACCGAGGGCCGCTGTGTGGCAAGAATCAAATGAATACCCGCGGCCCGTGCCTTTTGTGCGATTCGGGCAATCAGCTGTTCCACTTTTTTACCGACAATCATCATCATATCGGCAAACTCATCGATCACCACCACTATCGCAGGCAGGGTTTCAAGATTAGGCGCGGTGGCCACCTCCTGCCCTGCCTCGTAGTGATCTTCGGGCTTAAAAAAGGGATCGACAATCGGCGAGCCCGCGCGCTCAGCATCTTCAATTTTGCGGTTAAACCCGGCCAGGTTGCGCACCCCCATAGCCGCCATCAGCTTGTAACGCCGCTCCATTTCGCCCACACACCAGCGCAAGCCGTTAGCGGCGTCGTTCATATCGGTAATCACCGGGGTCAGCAGATGGGGAATACCCTCGTACACCGACAGCTCCAGCATTTTCGGGTCAACCAGCACCAGGCGCACATCCTTGGGCGTAGACTTATACAACAGCGATAACAGCATGACATTCACCCCCACCGACTTACCGGAGCCGGTGGTACCGGCCACCAGTAAATGAGGCATACGTCCGAGGTCAGCCACCACCGGATTACCGGAAATATCGTGACCTAGCGCCATGGTTAA
>DATBNH010000177.1:0-2007 GCA_036554405.1 Cellvibrionaceae bacterium
TTGTAAGCCACGTGCCGAGTCAATCATGGTTGTGGCCTCCATGCTCGATGTGATCGCCCTGCTCGTTTTGACCGCCATGGTCGTGCGCCGGTGCGCTGCCGCCGGTGGGGGCCATCAAGCTCGGCAGGCCGCGAATTTGCAACTCGCTATCGAGCCGGAAAGCGCCATGAGTAACCACCAGCTCGCCCTCATCAAGGCCATCGATCACGCTGTAATAGCCCTCACTGCGATGACCCAGAGTGACCTCGCGGGGGCTGAACTGGCTCTTGTCTTCTGGGCTTTGCACATACACCAGAGCTCGCTGGCCGGTAATCAGCGGCGCGGTGTCGGGCACCACCAGCGTAGCGGACTGATCCATAGCCACCCGGGCCTGGGTCAACAGGCCGGGTTTAAGCAGGCCGTCGGGGTTATCCAGTGCCACCCGCACCTCGGCTGTGCGGCTCGGCAGGTCCAGCACCGGGGCGATAAAAATCAGCTCGCCGGTAAAGCTTTTACCGGGGTAGGCGGCAAGTGTCAGGGATACCTTTTGCCCCACGTTGAGGGGCGACAAATCTGTTTCATAGGCTTCCAGCCGTGCCCACACCCGGGTTAAGTCGGCCAGGGTAAAAAGCGTCTGGCCGGTGCTGACATAGTCGCCCTCGGCCACATGCCGGGTTAGCACCACGCCGCTTGCCGGGGCGCGAAGCACCAGCCGGTCGCGCACCTTGCCGTTGTTGGCAATGGCATCTATTTCGCTACTGGCAAGCCCCAGCAGGCGCAGTTTTTCTCGCACCAACCGCTGGTTTTGCGCTTCGCCCAGGCGAATCGCTTGCAGCAATTCCTGTTGCGCACTAACCAAATCCGGGCTGTAAATTTCCAGCAGCGGCTCACCCTCGGTAACACGGCTGCCGGTGGTATTAATGTGCAGTTTATCCAGGCGCCCGGCCATACGGGCGCTCACGGTTTTATAGCCGCTCTCGTCAACGGCAATGCGTCCGCTCAGTCGTCGCTCGCTGTTAAGTGCGCGCCTTTGCACGGGGGTGACTCGCACCTGAGCGAGTGCCATAGCGCGCGGGCCGAGGGTGAGGCTGACTGCTTTTTCATCGGTGGCGGCGGCGGGTTGCATCACCGGTACCAGCGCCATACCGCAAATAGGGCAGCGCTCATTGGGGTCACTGGAGCGCACCTGGGGGTGCATAGCGCAGGTGTATTGAGTGTCACCCACAATAGGCAGCGAGACGCTGGCGGGGTTCGCTGCGGGCGTATTGTGGTTACTACGACTGTGATCGTGGTGGCTGTGATCACGGTGACCTTGATCCTGGGGGCTGTGATTGCCAAGCGGCGGCTCGGAGGGCCAGAGCAGCAATAGCAACGCTAAAAAGACAATAACAACAGCCACCCAAAAGCCCGGGTGGCGCCACAGATTTTTCAGCCGCAAGGCAAGGCGTGCATTTAACATGGTGTTTTCCTGTAATAACGATCAATACCAGCATTCGTGGGGCGAACGCCGGTATCAAATCAGGAAAACATTTTTGGTCAGGTATAAGGGCCGCTTGGCCAGTGGTGGTGGCCGGGGCTCGGTGAGGGGTAAAAATAGCAAAGGTGAAGCAAGAGCGGTGAGTTGCGGGTAACTCGCGTGAAAAAAACCGCTTTTAAGTTGCTGCAGTTGGCTGATCAGGTCACTGTCAGTATCGCAATCACCACAGTGGGGTTCACCACTGGCGTCAGTGGTTTCGGCAGGCGCTTCGCCGTGGCAGGGGGGGTGAGCGTGTTCCGTGGCTTTAACCGGCTCGGATAACTCTAACGGAGCCGCCGACATCTGGGCGCTGCACAGCATCAAACAGCAAGACACCACCAGCGAAAAAATCGCCGGCAGTGCAAAAGCTTTCTGTTTGTGTGCCATGCGGCTTAGCAACATGCCCGAGTCCGTAAAAGGAGATAACTTATACAGTTTGGGCCGGGCGGGTTTGGTTTGTCAAACGTTATCGGGCCAGCTAAATGCGGACGGGCTGATGGTTTTCTCGTTGT
>DATBNH010000183.1:0-3173 GCA_036554405.1 Cellvibrionaceae bacterium
TTTGCCCATCGGTGAGTGGTGTGCTGGAGTATCACACCCAGCCCTTAGGTGCGCAAGTTGGTTAACCACAAGTTTTGGTAAGGTGCCAGGATGATTTTGCCGTAAAGGTCGTCAATAGCCGTACCGCTGATAATATCCACCCAGCTCTCGGTGCTGATCAGATTAATATCTGCCAGGCTCAACTCTTGAGGTTGGTCCGAGAGGTTGTATATGCAAAACAGGCTTTGGCGGCGATCCATGCTCTGGCGCCAGAAGGCAAAAATCTCCGGGCGGATATGCAGAGTAAACTGGGTGGCATTGGGGTGGAAGGCCGGTTGTTTGGCGCGCAGTTTAATCAGCCGGGTCAGTTCATTAAATACGCGCTGACCGGGGCCATCGGGCTGATTGATGCGCTCATAAACATCGCTTAAATTCCAGTTGCGGCGGTTAATGGCGCGATTATGGTTGGTGGCCAGCAGCTTGTCTTGATCGTTGGGGGTGGCAAATAAGGTGTGTAGGTAAAACGCAGGAATGCCTTCCACCGCGAGCATAATGGCCTGAGAGCTGATCAACCGCTCCACCTGCCACTGGTCGCTGCCGTGATAGGTACCCTTGAGCGCATCGAACAGACTGATATTGGCCTCGTAGGGTTTTTCGTTGCCTTCGTTGTCAGTACGGGTAGAAATTTTTCCACCGAACGATTGCAAGGTACTGAGCATTAATTGCAGCTCTTCATCGCTCAATAAGCCCTCGGCCGGGTGCAGGCCAATGCCATCGTGGCTGGCGGTAAAGTTCAGGTAGGTTCAGCCCGCCGATGAGGGGGGCATGCTCATCATCCAGCTTTTTAAATAGGTGCAATCACCGGCCAAGAGCGCATGAATTACCAGCGGTGGCAGGCTGAAGTTGTAAATAATATGCGCTTCGTTGCTGTTGCCAAAATAGGTAAGGTTTTCCCGGTTGGGCACATTGGTTTCGCTGATCAACAGTGCGTGAGCATTTTTGTATTCGGTTAACAGCCGCAGTAATTTGACCACATCGTGGGTCTGTGGCAAATGAATACAGGGCGTGCCCGGTATTTTCCATAAGAATGCCACCGCATCCAGCCGTATCCACTGCGCGCCCTCATCCAGATAGCGGCCAATAATGCGCAAATATTCCAGCAGTACCGTGGGGTTTTGGAAATTCACGTCTACTTGATCGTGGCTAAAGGTACACCACACATGGCGGATACCGCTGGCGGTCTCGGTTTTGCGTAACAGTGGGCTGGTGCGCGGGCGCACCACGTGCGATAAGTCGTAATGGGGTTCGGCCTCGACAAAGTAATCGCGCCCCGGGTCTTTATCGTATTGAAAATTGCGAAACCACAGGCTCTGGCTGGAGACATGGTTAATGACCAGATCGGCCATTAATTTGAAGTCCGAGGCCAGCGCGTTGATATCGTCCCAATCCCCCAGCTCTGGATCTACCTGGGTGTAGTCGATCACCGCAAAGCCATCGTCTGAGCTGTGGGGGAAAAACGGCAAAATATGCACAGCGCTAAACACACCTTGCAGGTTTTCGTGCAAAAAATGCTGCAGGGTATCCAGCGGCTTGTGCCCGGCTTCGCGTACTGAATTACCATAAGTGATCAGCAGGCAGTCTTTTTCTGACCACAGTCGCTCGGGGGCGATAATATCTTTATTCAGGCGCGGGCCAACCGCGTCGAGGCAATCACGTGTTAGCGCGGCGTTATCATGTTGGGGGTAGAGGTTTTCCAGCAGGGCGGCAATTTTGCAGTTCAGTTCGTCCAGGGAGAGAAAATCTGTAGTCATAATGCGCCCTTGGTGAGGAGAATGGTCATCAGTATGACGCAAAAAACATGCCGCTAGCTATCTAGCCGGCGGTGAGATAAGCGGAAACCTGCGATTTACATGCGGCCAGCACCTGGGGCAAATCAGCGCTGATATCGATAGTCAGTACATCTGCTTCGGCACTGCTGTCTTCCATGCTGGCAAACTGGCTGTCTAGCAGGCTGGTGGGCATAAAATGATCGGCGCGTAAACTCATGCGTTGGGCGATGGTCGCTTTGCTGCCGTTTAAGTAGGTAAACACCACCCGAAACGGGAGTTGCCGTAAACTCTCGCGGTGCGCCTTGCGCAAACCCGAAAAAGCCAGGGTGCAACTGGTGCCTGATTGTGCACGCTGGGTAAGGTGCGCACAAATATTGTTCACCCAGGGGATGCGCATGGCATCGGTCAGGGGTGTACCCGCGGCCATCTGTGCCTTGGCCTCATCGGTGTGAAAGTCGTCTGCATCCAAATAACAATAATTCAAGTCTTCGGCGAGGAATTGGGCCACTGTAGATTTACCGGAACCGGAAACGCCCATGACAATAATCAAGACGGGGGGCTGTGATAACGCCATGGAAGACATAAACAAATCTCTGCTGAAAACGCCCAAAGGTTACAGGTTTTGGCCTGATAGCGCAATCATCTAACATATGTTACTATCAATTCTTTACGCTAAAGGGTGAAGATAGATGCGATCTCGTAAGAAGAACCAAAAGCGAGCGACACTGACTAACGTGGCCGAAGCGGCCAATGTCAGTGCTATTACCGTATCCCGCGTAATCAATCATCCCGATAAAGTCTCCGAGGAACTGCGCCGTCGGGTGCAAGAGGCGATTGACCTGTTGGGCTATATTCCCAACCAGTCAGCGAGCTCTTTGGCCTCGGCACGTTCGCGGGTGATCGGTGTGGCTATTCCCTCTTTGTCCAATGTGGTGTTCAGCGATGTGTTGAGCGGCATTTTTGATGCCGCTGGCGCCAGTAATTATAAGGTGTTGCTGGTAGATACCCACTATTCGCCGCTGGAGGAGGAAAAGCTGGTGCGCACCCTGCTCAGCCAGTCGCCCGAGGCGATGATTATTACCGGCGGCGATCAAACCCGCGCCTGTCAGCGTATGCTGTCCAAGTCGGGCATTCCAGTAGTGCAAATCATGGAGAGCCTGGACGAGCCGCTGGATATGAATATCGGTATCTCGCACTATCAAGCCGGTTTTGATATGGGGAAAAAATTACTGGAGGCGGGTTATCGCCGTCCCGGTTTTATCGGTGCGCGCATGGATACTCGTGTGCAGCAGCGCATGGCGGGTTTTAGAGCGGCGCTGGAGGCGCAAGATTGCTATTTTCAACCACTGTTTGTGACCACTCCCG
>DATBNH010000194.1:0-2142 GCA_036554405.1 Cellvibrionaceae bacterium
CCGCTGCGCGCTCGCTCAGGATCAGATTTTTAGGTGTGCTCACAGAAGCCGTTTTCATAGGCCTTGTACAAAATCGCGAATGCGGGTGGCGGCCTCGATACATTCACTCAGTGTGGCTACCAGCGCCATGCGCACATAATATTCGCCAGGGTTGGCACCTTCTGCGGCACGAGCTAAATAACTACCAGGCAACACAGTGACATTTTTTTCGGCAAACAGTTGCTGGGCAAAATCTTCGCCCCGGATGGGTGTCTGTGGCCACAGGTAAAAACCAGCATCAGGGCGCACCACCTTCAGTGTGTCGCCAAGAATATTCAATACCGCATCAAACTTGGCGCGATAGGCGTCACGATTTTCGAGCACATGATTTTCATCATCCCAGGCGGCAATGCTCGCCAACTGTGTGGTAACCGGCATGGCGCAGCCGTGATAGGTGCGATACAGCAAAAAAGGTTGCAGCAGTTTATGGTCGCCGGCAACAAAACCCGAACGTAAGCCCGGTAAATTGGAGCGTTTGGATAAACTATGAAAAACCAGGCAGCGCGCGTAATCGTCGCGACCCATGGCGGCACAAGCTTGCAGTAAACCAGCGGGCGGATGTTGTTCATCGCCGTAGAGTTCGCTATAGCATTCGTCCGAAGCGATTACAAAATCATGTTCGTCGGCAAGCGCTATCAATCGTTGAAAATAAGCTATATCCATCACCGCGCCGGTGGGGTTACCCGGCGAGCAAATATAAATCAACTGACACTTTTGCCACACCGACACCGGTACGCTGTCGAGATCGGGAATAAAATTATTGGCGGCGGTACAGTTGAGGAAGTGTGGGCGGGCACCGGCCAAAAGCGCGGCACCTTCGTATATTTGATAAAAAGGATTGGGGCAAACCACCACCGGTACCGACGCATGGCGATCAACGATTGCCTGGGCAAAAGCAAACAGCGCTTCACGGGTGCCGTTAACCGGCAGTATTTCGTTGTCGGCATTCAGTGGTGTACGTAAGGCAAAGCGCCGGGTTGCCCAGTGGCTAATGGCTTCGCGCAGTTCGGGCAAACCTTTGGTGGACGGATAATTAGCCAGCCGCGCCAGATTGTTTTGCAGGGCGGTTAACACAAAAGGCGGCGGCGCGTGTTTGGGTTCACCAATGGACAAAGCAATATGTGGCAGGGCTGCCGGTGGAGTAATATCCGCTTTCAGAGCAGCCAGTTTTTCAAAGGGGTAGGGGTGCAGTAAATCGAGATCGGGATTCATAGGTTGGCAGGTTCAGTTAAGTCAATTCACTTAAAACGCGGCGCATTGGTCGACACGGTCGTCCAGCTGGCGACAAATTTCCTGTTGTAAAGCCTCGCACAGCGCCGGATCGCTTAGCGGTTGGCCCTGGTTGTCGGTAATAAAAAAGATATCTTCCACACGCTCACCCAGGGTGGCGATTTTGGCATTTTGCAGGTGCAGGTCGAATTTAATAAAAATGCGGCCAATGCAAGCTAACAAGCCGGGGCGATCGGGGCTGATCACTTCCAGCAAAGTGTAACCGCTGATCATATCGTTGCGAATGCTGGTGCGGGTGGGCAGGGTAAAGTTTTTAAGCCTGCGCGGCGTGCGCCGGGTAATAATATCCCGATATTCATCCACCAGTGCCAGTTCTTTTTGCAGGGTGTCGTGAATATGCCTCAGTGTTCTCGGGTCGGTACCCAGTGGCTCACCATTTTGATTCAACACAAAAAAAGTATCCAAGGTGTAGCCTGAGCGTGAATTATAGATGCGCGCATCCTGAACACTCAGATTGAGTTGATCCAGCGCGTTGGCAACGGCGGCAAACACATTGTCGCGGCCTTTGCTGCGCACAAATATCTGTGTGGCGCCTTCCAGTTCACGACTGGAGGTTTCCTGAATCAAAATCAGAGGAGTGCTTTTGTCGTGTTGTAATATCGCCTCGGTGTGCCAGGCGATATCCAGATAGGATTCGCGCAGAAAATAATCTTCGTTAACATCTTCCCAAAGCGCCAGAATTTTATCGGTGCTGATGTTATGACGATTAAGCCGGCCGATAGCGGCCTGCTGGGTTTCTTCAATCCAGTCTTGCTTGTCGATATTATTTTCCAACCCCCGGCGCAGAGCGCGTTTGGTTTCGAGATACAGCTG
>DATBNH010000204.1:0-4808 GCA_036554405.1 Cellvibrionaceae bacterium
GGGGATAAAAATTCTCGCGGGCCATATCGTGCGCTTCGGCAAAGGCTTCACTGACAAAAATGCTCCAGTGCACGATGTAAGTATCCAGGCCCCGCTCTTTGGCCATGAGAAACAGCTGTTGGTAAAAACGCCTCCACTCTGCCTGCTCTTTTTTCGACCAGGGGCTGGCCTCGGGGAAGTTTTTGGGCCGAGTCATAAAGGTATAGGGATGGGTATTCCAGAAACTGATAACGTTGAAGCGATTCTCAACCATCATATCCAAAAAGGCTTCCCAGTATTTCAGATCGCGCGCGGTTTCGTAGTGTTGATCGAGCGCGGAACTGGGCCGATAGGTCTCCCAGGGCAGGTTGTACTTTATGCCGCGAAATTCCAGCGCCGGGGCTTCCTCTCGGGCCTGCAACTGCTCCAGGCGCGTGCCATTGTTCAGACTTTCTGCCACGGCCAGCGCGCCGTAAATCATGCCCCGGTTGTCGCCCCCGTAGACCGAGATCACCTTACCTTCGGGGATAACCTGAAACGCTTCGGCCTTGAGCCGCTCCGGGTGTTTCGCCAGACTAATCAAATAATCGTAGCCAGTGCTTTTCGATTGCAGAGAATAACCCTGCTCTTTCAAAGCCTCGCCCAGCTTGCGTGTCGCATACGCCGCTTGCGGCAGCTCTTTATCGTGCGCCACATAAACCTTCTGGGCCCAGGCCGGGGTGGCGAGCACAGCACAGAGAATGACAAAAGCAGACAGGAGGGATTTTGTTTTCATACAGCCAGTGAACCTCGATAGACATATATTCAAGAAGACTATCAGCTGACAGCCACGTGTCAATGACCATTTTCTAAATCACAGGCTGGCCATTAAATAGCCGGTCCTTTAACTCACTGATTCAGCGCTTTGCGCAGCGATACCACAACACTGCAGTCGCCCCCTTTAACCGTACCGACTATGTGGTAGCCCTCGCTCACATTCAACAACAGCATGGCGGCATTATCACCCGCCGTTTGCGTTTCAATGACCTTGTAGCCCTGCGCCACGCACCAACTATGCTGTTTTTGCAGTAACTTTCTAGCGACGCCTTGCCGACGATTCGCCTTGGCAACACCACCCAACCAACTACAAAAACGCCCATTTAAATTGATGCAACCGATTTTAAAGCCGATGGGAATATTATCTTTCAGGGAAAAAAACGAAATCAAACCAACCTGCTTATTAATGTGCTGAGCAAGTGATTCCTGCATGGGCTGGCCGAAGGCATCTTCATGCAAAACCTTAAGCTTGCTCTGCCATTCGATATCCAGCGGCCCTGCTATTTCAATAAGTTTCATTGTTATTATTCGTTAGCGAGATGTTTTAAATTTAGGCAGTTCGACGATTTTGTCACTACCCGCGCCATTCCCAAGCATGTGGTCACAGACTGACTGCTTGGAATCTGTAGCTGACAACCCCATAATTATAAGATAAGATCCCCTGATATATTTCTCATAGAAATTATTCGAAAACACTTCATGAGGATCATATTTACATTTCACCGATAGAAATTTCCCCCAACTTGGATAGGCTCTTTGAAACTGTTCAATATTTGGAAATTTCTGATATGTGAGGTAGTAAGCACCATTATTCTCGAGCGATAAATCCACCAATTCCCGTGTCCATTTACCCGCTTTAGCGATTGATTTTTTGTCTAAACCTATATTGATATAAAGTACTATAGAAATCATATCATGATTAGAATAGTTCAGAAAACTTTCTGTGTTTTTTTCAAGATAGCGAAGCGTAACGCTCAGAAGGTTTACGTCTCTTTTTTCCAGAATTCTTTCAGCCTCACCAATAAAATTCTCAAAACGAGAGAGGGGAACAAAATACTCCTGTAGTATGTCAGTGTCATGTTCGCTCTGATAATGCAGAAATTCGACAGGTGGCCGCATGGCGGTATTTCTACCAATTATCTCTATTTTACCAGGCACATCAACTAGCTGCTTTTGAAGCCACCATCTTGTATATTTACCGAAATTGCTTTTCCTGGACATCCCAAAAAGGAAGGCATTGCGCTTAACGAATTTCTCTTCTCCAAGCTCGCCGATCATTCCGGGCTTACCAGCTTCATAGAAATCGATAGCGTAGCAATCCTTCAAAAAGCCAGGTCCTTTTGCTATGGCACAACGGCTGTAGTGAAGTGCCAGTCCCTCTGCCCCCCTTACCAGATGGCTGCCATACGACCCAGCAGTGATCGGTATGGTAGACTTTTCCAATAATAGATTATCGGTCAACTCTATTTCAGCCTCCAAAACAACACCCAAAAGACCATAACCACCTATGACAGCATAGAAGAGATCTGAATACTGCTCCCGGCTTGCAACTACAATTTCGCCATTGTATAGAGCAACCTTTATCCTTCTCACTGTTTCGATGATTGGGCCATGGCGAGGATCCCGACCATGAACATTGGCACTTAGTGATCCACCTATGGAAAATATATTGGAGGACTGCATGACCCTCACAGATAGGCCATGCTTGTTTGCGGCCTCTTGAACATCAGACCATAGCGCACCGCTTTGCACAATAATGGTTTTATCAGCTCGGGAAATAGATAACACCCGATTAAATGGAGTCATATCGAGCACAGTCGCGCCGGGGTAGACAATGTGCCCTCCTTGACTATGCCTTGCACCTGAGATAGTGATGTAACCCCCGAGGCCAACCCCCTGCAGAGCTTCAATCACATCGGACTCGCTAGTGATTTGAACAACTCGCGCTACAGCTTCAGCATTAAGCCGGCTTACGTCATTCCACGTTTTTTCGGCCACGGCACTCAACGAAAAAAAACCGAGAAATAGCCCCAGTAAAATTGATCTGTAATATCGGCAAATGTGTTGGAAGTTTCTCATAAGTTATGCTGGCACACCTAAACACCGAATTTCATATTCTGAGTGCCTTATATCTTGCCATAACTTTCCTGACAATAATTGAAAACAGCCTTAACGTGTCCACTCATCAACTTATCAGAGCTTTTAACTTCCTACCCTTACCGGAGAGCTTGATCGCTTTAATTTTAGTACCAGGGATTGGCGTTGCAGACCATTGCAATAAGCCAAGACCATCATAGCGATAACCCGCCTCCATCAGCTTACGAAGAATACCCATCAACTGACGGTACTCAGAATCGGTAGGTTCCACACCCCAAATTTCTTCGATACAATGGCCCTCATGCTGACAGGCCGCCAGGAATACCTCCAACTGCTTGAGGCTTGTGATACCAAACTCCTGAGCATGGTAAATGATATCTAAATGTTCATCGATTGTGCTTTTCATAAGGGTATATTCATAATGGTTGTGCAATGCGGATAGCCTAAAACCCAAGGCACCCCATAGTTACTTTACTTTCTTACGACCAAACAACCCCGTCCAAAACATGGCTTCAAATGCAAGGCCAAGCACCAGAAAGATCGCACCGCCCGCGGGAACGCCGAACACATAGCATGCTATGGCCGCAAAAAAACAAGCTATTACTATAAGTATTCGATATAAAATACGCATTACTAATCCTTTGTTTGAATTTTTGGAAGAACTAAACGCTGGGCACAGCAACAAGCGCATAAAACGCCGAGACACCCAAATGCTCGACAATGCCACAAGCTTTTGCCAATGTAAACACAGATAAACGACTCCGATGTATTCAGAGCGAATCAAGCCCCAAACCAAGGCAGGAACTCACTTCTCTCTTTGATGCCGCATTTACTACACGCTTTGACTTCTGCACCTACGTAGCCGTGTGCACCACGCTGCGTCAGGCGGGCGTCCAATATAGCCCAGATAAATAAAGGTTGCCGAAAAATCAGGGAAGCTCCAGAGCCCCCAGAGACTTCAGGGTTACTTCTAAAATCGCCAAGACAAAAAGGTGCCCTCTAACACTGGATATTACGCCAATCGCAGCACATCCTTACAGCAGCCCAGTCTGGTCGCCCGTATCTCCCATTATATTCAGGCGGCTCCGATATAAACGATCGATTTTGAAAATCCAAAAAAAAAGATTGAACCCTTGTTAACCCGACCGCGACACAATCAGTAAGCGTTACGCAAAACCTGTAATAGCTTGTCCTGGTAGCTAAAGATGCAAAATAGCTATCGAGAAAATCATTTATCGCTAGAACGGAGAAAGCAAATGCATATTATCAAAAATAGTGTAGGAAAACTGGCTGTCGCCTCTACCCTAATGTTAGCTATGAGCGGTACTGCCTTGGCCGCAAACGGCACTCATGACGGCAATATTTGCACATTGGATAATGGGGACTTCTGTTATTCGTCCGACGAACTCTACCCTGTTGGCACCAACCTCTGTGACACCTGGGAGAGCGATGGCTCATGTAGCATGAATGGTGTTAGCGGTGGCCACGGCAATGGCCTTCCTGCGGCCAAGAAGTTTCGCAAGCTCGACCCTGCGGCCACACCGGGAACGCCTCCAGTAGAGAACGGAAGCGCCAGACAGCAGCGTTAATCTCAGATACCAACGGTATGCCCCCCGGCTCTTGCCACAGTATATGAGAGCTTATGTCATAATAGGTGCCTTCACTTGATCGAAGTGAGGGTGCCTACTATTCGATACCTCCAACGTTTGGTTTCGCACAACGCCCGCCCAAAAGGCCGAGTGAAACGAGGTCCGGCGACCGAAGGGAGCCAATTTAAAGGCATTGTTATCTGCCTTCCAGTATGAACTCATAAAAAACTATGCAAAAATTATGGGGTCACAAATTATGGGGTCAAATCTTGACTTAACCTATTTAAAAAATTATGGGGTCAAATCTTGACTTAACCTATTTAGATA
>DATBNH010000222.1:0-8583 GCA_036554405.1 Cellvibrionaceae bacterium
AGTGAAAACCAGATCACGGTGCCCGGTGGTGAGATATACCGCAAACAGGGCATTATTCTCAGTGCCTTCGAAAACGACACCATTCAGTACTATCACGGCAGCAAGATGTTTATGGGCACCCCGGGCATCGGCGAGTTTGGGGTTATGGAGTCCGATCCCCTGTTAATTCGCGCCGAACAAAAGCTCCGGAAACAGGCCGATCAGCTGATTATTCTGGCCGACAGTTCCAAGCTGGGAAAGCGCAGCAACCTGATTTTCAGCCCTCTTGCCGATGTGGATGTTCTGATTACTGACAACCACGCCGACCCGGCTATGCTGCAGTCTTTCGAGGCCCAGGGCATTAGGGTGGTGGTGGTTGACGTCCCTGAAGGGTTGGGAATAGAAGCTCAGACCGGTACATTTGGGGTTTAAACAGGGTCTCTAATCTAACTGGGCTAAGCACAGAGCTTTCTGCTGCTGCCCACGTTCTTTTGTCTCTTCTTGGTACACATGGTCTACGGCCGCCCTCTGACTTGCGGTAACCTGCCGGGCTACTCAAGCCTGTCTCTCCCTCTTTGTGATCTTTTTCTGCGTAAATCGCGACTTTGCCTGTGTTTTCACATAAGAAAATATTTGCGCACATGAAATAATTACGTTATAAAGTGGTTTGGAAAATTCGAACCAAATATAAAAATAATTTTCTCAGTGATATTTTGGCGGTGTAGGTGCACGACAGGAGGTGGTGCGGCTCGTCGGATCTGTGGTGCTCAGCCTGGATCTTGCCTTCGCAGCACTGAGATTGTTACCACAATCCAGATAATAAGAGGACAGTTACCGTGAAAACCACGCCTGAAAGCAAAATTCTATTCCCCCGCGCCCTGATGATGAAAACCAGCGTATCCGCCATTGTGCTGTGTGCCATGGGTGTCGTCGCGCCAGCGATGGGTCAAGTTGAGGCCGAGGATGAAGATGCGGCCATCGAAGAAGTACTGATTAGAGGTCAGCGCGCCAGTATTCAAAATGCCCAGGAAATTAAACGCAGTGCCGACAGCATTATGGATGTGGTTGCCGCTGACGATATTGGCGCTCTGCCCGATCGCTCGGTCACAGAGACCTTGCAGCGTATTGTGGGTGTATCGATCGACCGCTATATGAGTCAGGGCGACCCTGAGCACTTCTCGGTAGAGGGTAATGGTGTGATCGTGCGCGGTCTATCCGAGGTACGCAGTGAACTGAACGGTCGCAGCAGCTTCAGTGCCGATGGTGGCCGTACCTTGAGCTTTGGTGATGTACCTCCCGAGTTATTATCCTCCGTGGCGGTTATCAAAAGCCCCACGGCAGATTTAATTGAAGGCGGGCTGTCGGGCACCGTTGATTTGGTTACCCGTTTACCTTTTGACCAAGATGGCCAGATGATTGCCGGTACCGTGGGTGCCAACTACGGCAGCCTCGACGGTGAAGTGAACCCAAACTTCTCGGGCCTTTACAGTAACACCTGGGATACCAATGCCGGCAGGTTTGGTGTATTGGTAAACCTTGCTTATTCCGAATTATTTAACCGCAACGACTCTATGTACGTGCGTCCTTTCTTCGCTCGCGATGATATTGAAGGCAGGGAAGGCCAGGCAACCTATTTGCCGCGCGGTGCTGACTGGCGCACCATGCATTTTAACAGTGAGCGCAACGGTCAATATGCAGCCCTGCAATGGGAGCCCACCGATGGTCACGAGCTAACGTTGACTTACTTCACCAGTGACTATGATATGAACTGGGATGAGTCGGCGATATTTGTTTCAAATGATGTCACCACCAGTAATGCCACGCCCGATAGCGTCTACGATGCCAATGGCAAATTTATTAGCGGTCGCTTTTTTGATGGCGACACTCTGGCGACACAAATTGGTACCAAAATGGGTACCGATATTCGTGTTTCTGAAAATAATTCCAAAACTACCGATACCACTTTGCGCTATCGCTTTAATAACGAGAAGGTAGAGTTTTCGGTGGAGTTGCAAAATGTAGACGCTACATCTGTTGGCATAGATTCAACGATTGGTTTGGGCGTGCGTGTGCCCTATATTGATATCGATTTGTCAGGCAGTTTGCCCAGCGTTACTTCCGATGCAGCGCATTTGGCCGACGTGAATAATTATACTTGGGACTTCCTGATGGATCACCAGTATAACAACACAGCCGATATGCAAACCGCTGAAATGGATGCTAAATACTACTTTGATAGTGATGTGATTCGCTCAATTAAAGTGGGCTTGCGTCACAGCACTTCCACTTCCGATAACTTTAATACCGGTTACAACTGGGGAGCTGTAGGCAACTGGCTTTATGACTCAGGTTTGATAGAAAGCGGTGCGAACCCTACGGAATCCGACGTTAATCTGGCAACCTTTGAAAATTTCTTCGATGGTGATGCTGTCGAGCCTACGGGTCTTTACTCGCCGCTTACGCGTTATGCAGCTGGGTTCCCTGAAAGCTATCAGGAAATTATCGACAAGATTACCTATGTGGACAACGGTTGGTTTGTGCCTGAAGGCAATATTTGGCAACAGCGCGATTTGACTGACGAGCAGTGGTATAACAGTCAGGAAGAAGAAACATCGGCCGCTTATGTGCGCATGGACTTCGGCTTTAGCGAATTGCCCATACCGATTGAAGGTAATGTGGGTGTGCGTTATGTAAAAACCGATAATACCGCTTTCGGTTATCTGACCTTTCCTAATCAGGAGCTGTTTGGCAGTGGCGCATTTGAGCCTATGTCCTCCGAACACTCCTACGATAATTTCTTGCCAAGCCTGAACGTCAAATTTGAATTGGCCGAAGATTTATTTCTGCGTTTTGCCGCTGCGCGCGCTATGACGCGTCCAGCCTTTAGTTCGCTCAAGTCACAGCTGGCTCTTAGCGCTTCGGTGAAGGAGTCCAGTGAATACAAGTTGGATGATCAGGGTGGTCTTATTGAGGGTGAAGAATTATTGCCCAGCGATTACAACCTTACCGGTGATTCCGACACTAATCCCTTTCTGGATCCTATGGTTTCTGATCAGCTGGATCTGTCGCTGGAATGGTACTATGCCGATAGTAGCTCTTTCTCGGCAGCGGTTTTCTATAAAGATATCGAAGGCTATCAGGCCACCGAGATTGTACGCGAGAGCTATGCTGCCGCAGGTTTCCCGGCCAATGAATATATTGTGGAGCGTCCGGTTAGTACCGGCACTGCAGAAATTCAGGGTTTGGAATTGTCGATTAGCCATTTCTTTTCCAATTTGCCATCGCCCTTCGACGGTATAGGTGTGCAGGCTAACTATACTTATATTGATAGCTCTACCGATGTTGAGCCAGATGCAGATCCGCTTGATACCGATGGTTCCACTTATGGCACCATGCCTTATCGCGGTTTGTCAGAGCACGCCTATAATCTAGTGGGTATTTACGAAAAAGGTAAGTTCTCCTTCCGCTTGGCTTACAATTGGCGCAGCGAATACCTGATGGCAGTAGGTGCCAATGGCTTTGGCGATGCGGTGCCAATTAGTGCTGATGGCTTTGTGCGCCCCTGGAGTGATGTAGATGCAGGCACGGCGACTGAAATTGATTGGCGCTTGCCGGTGTATAACGGCGATACCGGTTATCTGGATGCGTCTATTAATTACGACATTACCGATAACATTGCCATTTCTTTCCAGGCCAATAACCTGACCAATACTGTAACCAAAGCTGTGGTTGAGCAAAATGCCGTGGGTAAGTTTGATGGAGCCTACCACGCCAGTGGTACCCGATACGCATTATCATTGAAAGTGAATTTCTAAACTCTATTATGCATGGATCCAGGCACCTTCGGGTGCCCTTGGGGCGGCGCCTGCGGGTTAGCTGCCCTTTTTTATGGGCTAATGTGCTTCATACTGATTTAATTACCCTCCCCCAGCCCCTCCCGCAAGCGGGAGGGGAGTATGATAGTGTTTAACTAGATACAACTGATAGCAATGGAGTTTTCTGTGAAAGCTGATGCCATACAGCAGATTGTGATTGTAGGCGGCGGGACAGCCGGCTGGATGACCGCCGCCGCTGTTGCCAATCACCTGCCGGCGGGCGCCTGTCAAATTACGCTGATAGAATCCGATGCTATTGGTACTGTGGGGGTGGGCGAATCCACTATTCCCCATATCCGTCGTTTTAATGAAATTCTTGGTATTGACGAGGCCGAATTTATGGCCGCCACCAACGCCACTTACAAGCTCGGTATTTGTTTTGATCACTGGGGTCGCGAAGGTGATAGTTACATACACCCCTTTGGTGAAATTGGCCATGTGGTTCACGGCATTGAGTTTCATCATTATTGGCTTAAAGCGCGACAGTGGGGAATCAACCAGCCGCTTGAGCGCTACGCTTTGAATGCTGTAGCCGCGCGGGCGGGGCGATTTCCAGAGGCCATTACTAAAAATGATAATCAGTTTTCGGGTTATGCCTATGCCTACCATATTGATGCTACCGCCTACGCTAAATTTTTGCGCAACTATGCCGAGAAAAAAAATGTGCAACGGCTTGAAGGTAAAGTCATTGAGGTGCGACAAGATTCGACAGAAAATATCGAATCCGTTGTGCTGGAGTCTGGTGTTGAAGTTGGTGGTGACTTATTTATTGACTGCACCGGATTTCGCGCTGAGCTGATAGAGAAAACCCTGGGCGTCGAGTTTATCGATTGGAGCCATTGGCTGGCCACCGACAGTGCGGCGGTGGTTCCCACCGAGCGCAGCGGCACTATTTACCCTTTTACCCGCGCCAGTGCTCGCAAGGCCGGTTGGCAGTGGTGTATACCGCTGCAGCACCGTGCCGGTAATGGCCATGTGTATGCAAGCGCTCAACTGAGCGACGACGAAGCAATAGATACGCTGCTTAACACTCTTCCTGATCAACCCTTGGCAGAGCCGCGATTGTTGCGCTTTAAAGCCGGCAGGCGAAAAATGAGTTGGCATAAAAACTGTGTGGCCGTGGGTTTATCGTCGGGCTTTTTAGAGCCGTTGGAATCTACCAGTATTTATTTAATTCAATTTGGCATTTTTAAGCTGCTGGAATTATTCCCCGATAAGCAATTTCGCCAAGCGGATATTGATGCTTACAATACATCGTTATCCAGCGTCTATGACACGATACGAAATTTTATTATTCTGCATTATCATCTTAATCAAAAGAACGATTTGCCATTTTGGAAAAACTGCCAAAAAATGGCGATTCCCCAAGAGCTTGAGGCGTTAATCGCGTTATTTTCTCAAGCAGGGCGCGTAGATATTAGTCAGTTTGGCGTTTGGCCCGCGGTATGCATTGGCCAGCATTTGCTGCCAGAGCACTACGATACCCGACTGGATACTATGAACCCGGAAATGATCAAACAGTTTGTGACTCGCTGTGGTGAAGATATTCAAGACGAGACGGCTAAGTCATCCAGTGTTAATGACTACCTCGAGCGTTTTTTAACAGGGGCAAGCCATGATCGCGAATAAGCCTATAAAAAATATTGTGATTGTCGGCGGCGGGGCAGCCGGTTGGTCGGCGGCGGTGGGTCTGGCGCGAGGGCTGCATGGCTCGGATGTCAACATTACGGTAATAGATGCTGATGCGGCCTTTGAGCCCGCTATTACGCTTGCCAGCGAACATATTCACGATTTTCATAAGCTCATCGGCATTCGCGATGAGCAATTGTTTAAAAGTGGCATTGCTCAGCCGTGGATTGCCCGGCGTTTTTATGGCAATAAGGGTGAGTGCTATTTAGGTAATGATGTTGAAATGCCCAAACTAGGCGCGCTGAATCTGCATCAACTGGTTAGCGTTAGCGGTGGAGATTTATCAACTTGTTCACTGGCAGCTACGGCTGCGAGGCGGCAAATTTTTGCTATGCCCCAGGGCGATAGCCCGGCGAGTTTTCGCACCGGTTATATTTTGCATACACACAAGTATTGTGACTTTTTGCGCGGTGCGGCCAAGCACCTGAATGTTCGCTCTGTTGTCGCTTCTGTTGCCACAGTTGAATGCCAGTCGGATACAGGTTTTATTGAGGCACTAACCTGCAAAGACGGTACTCGCCTTGAAATTGATCTGGTGATTGATCACAGTAACAGCGCCGAGGTACTGTGGCGTAATCATCTGCCGCCAGCGATTACCAGCACCCACTTACCCGCACTATTACGGTTTGCCGAGCGCGCCGCGGGTCCAGCGAGACAAGGTGATCCGGCGGTCACTTTTACGCGATTGGCTAATGGCTGGCAGCAAAAGGTCCAAGCTTTTGGTCAAACCCTGTTGGCAGAGTATTGTGTCGATGCCGATGGTCGCGGTCCGCCACTTGCCACCGGCGTATTGGCTACGCCATTTTATAAAAATACCCTGGCTATTGGTATGCGCGCCGGTTTTAGTGCACCGCCTTCTGTGTCTGTTCTGAATTTGGCGCAGCGCGCTGTGGCTAAATTGCTGGATTATTTTCCGGGAACATTATGCGTGGCGGCGAATACGACCGCGCTTAATACCGAGCTACAACAAGATCAGCGCGAGGCCGAGGATTACCTGGCATTGCTATGGCAGCTGACGGACAGTTTACAAGAAAGTGCCGAAACGGTGCTGCCGTCAGTCTCTCGGGTTTTGCAGCAAAAACAGGCACTGTTTGCCAGCAGCGGCCGGGTGGGCAGTCAGCTCAATCCGCTGATAACGGAGCAAATGTGGATCAATGCCCTGTGGTACGCGCTGGGTGAATTGCGCGGCATAGACCCGCTGGCGTATATGGCACCAAATGCAGATATTGAAGCGTTTATTAGCCGCCATCAGGCGCATATTCAACAGCAATTGGCGCGTTTGCAGACGCGCTGAATATTCACCAGCGCTCTGTCCTGCTACACTCAATGGATTCATTATCGAGCTAACAGGAGAATGTCGTGAGCAACAGTTTTGGATCCAAAAGCACGCTAACCGTTGGTGGTAACAATTATGTGATCTACCGCCTGGATGCGCTGGCCGACAAGTATGACCTGAAGCGCCTCCCTTTCTGTCTTAAAATTCTGCTGGAAAACCTGTTGCGCAAAGAGGACGGCAAAAACGTCAGCGCCGCCGATATCGACACCCTGTGCCGCTGGAAAGGCTCGGACAAAGCCAGTGAACAGGTGAACTTTACCCCTGCGCGGGTGGTGCTGCAGGACTTTACCGGGGTGCCAGCGGTGGTGGATCTGGCCGCCATGCGCGATGCCATGGGTGCCCTCAAGGGCGATCCGGCGAAGATTAATCCGCTGGGTGCAGTGGATCTTGTGATCGACCACTCGGTGATGGTGGACTACTTCGGCTCGCCGGAGGCGCTGGCCAAAAATACCAAAAAAGAGTTCGAGCGCAATAATGAGCGCTACCAGTTTTTGCGCTGGGGCCAGCAGGCCTTTTCCAACTTCCGCGTAGTGCCGCCCGGTACTGGCATTGTGCATCAGGTCAATCTGGAATATCTGGCCAAAGTGGTATTGACCGAAGAGCGGGACGGCGAAACCCTGGCGCTGCTCGACACACTGGTGGGCACCGACTCCCATACCACCATGATCAACGGCCTGGGCGTACTGGGCTGGGGTGTAGGCGGTATCGAGGCCGAGGCCGCCATGCTCGGCCAGCCCATTACCATGTTGATTCCCGAAGTGGTGGGATTTGAGCTCAAGGGCGAACTGCCGCCCTCGGCCACCGCCACCGATCTGGTGCTGACCGTGACACAGATGCTGCGCGAGCGCGGCGTGGTGGGCAAGTTTGTGGAGTTCTTCGGCCCCGGCCTGGCGAGACTGCCGCTGGCGGACCGCGCCACCATTGCCAATATGGCCCCCGAGTACGGCGCCACCTGCGGTATCTTCCCCATCGACAATGAAACCCTGCGCTACCTGCGCCTCACCGGTCGCGAGGATGATCAGGTTGAACTTGTTGAAGCCTACGCCAAGGCCCAGGGCCTGTGGCGCAATGACAATGACCCGGTAGCGGACTACAGCGATACTCTGCAGCTGGATCTGGGCGATGTGGTGCCCAGCCTTGCCGGCCCCAAGCGCCCGCAGGATCGTATTGCTCTCACCGATGCCAGTGCGCAATTTGCCAAACTGGCCGAGGCGGAGCTGGCTCGCCAGTCCAAAACCATCGCCAGCGACGAAGACTCGCGCTTCCTCGCCGAGGGTGGCCAGACCGCCATCGACAATATCAATCTGCACGAAAACGGCGCGGTGCCGGTGGAACTGAACGGCCGGGACTTTATGCTGGGCCACGGTTCCGTGGTGATAGCCGCCATTACTTCCTGCACCAATACCTCCAATCCGGCGGTGCTGGTGGCGGCGGGTCTGGTGGCGCAAAAAGCGCGCGAGCGTGGTCTTGAGGTGAAACCCTGGGTGAAAACCTCCTTTGCCCCCGGCTCGCAAGTGGTGCCTGCCTATATGAAAAATGCGGGGCTGTTGAAGCCTTTGGCGGAACTGGGCTTTGATATTGTCGGCTTTGGCTGCACCACCTGTATCGGCAACTCCGGCCCCCTGCCAGACCCCATTAAAAATGCCGTGCGTGCCGGTGACCTGCTGGTGGCGGGGGTGCTGTCCGGCAACCGCAACTTTGAGA
>DATBNH010000284.1:0-2823 GCA_036554405.1 Cellvibrionaceae bacterium
AACCTATTGGAGCGAAAGGAGAAGTATAGAGAGATGGTGCCGAGGAGAGGACTTGAACCTCCACGCCCTTGCGAGCACTAGCACCTGAAGCTAGCGTGTCTACCAATTTCACCACCTGGGCATATAATTTTCAGCATATACAGCTGAGTGTTCTACGGGTTTTCGCTGGTGTGTCGCTTCCTCGCTCCTTTCGCTATCTGAGCAGGATATAACATCGGTCAAAACCCGAGGTCGCGCACTATAAGCGGCGGGCGGTTTCTTGTCAACGGGGCGGGTCAGATTTTTTCTGTAGTGCCCGGCAGATGGCGTTGGGCCGCCTGCCGGGCAGTGTGTGGAGCTATTGTGGTTTGATGTCGCCGCAGTCACTGCCTAGCCATTTGCCTTCGTGGGTGGCGGTCATTTTCTGGGATTGGCCCTGAAAATCCATGGTGGTTTCTGATTCGCCGCTGTAGCGGGTGTCGCTGTGCAGGGTAATGGTGCCCTGGCTTTTGTTGCCGTTATCGTCACAGCTAAAGTTCATGGTGGTTACACCGCCGCTGGTGCTTTTATCGGTCTGCTCGCACTGGCTGTTCTCCGACATGGAAAAGTCGCCGCGCTCGGCTTCGGCCTGGGTCAGGCAGGTTTTGAAGCTCTGATTAGTAAAGTCAAAATCCATACCCTGTTGCTTGAGCATGTTGCGCATCATATCGCGCTGGGCAGCGGGCATGGATTCCATTTGCTGGCGCAGTTGCTCCATGGCTTGTTCCAGTTCGCCGGTTTCGCTTTCAAAGCTCATTTGATGCTGCCACAGGCCGGGTTTCATGGGCGTGTCGGCAGCGGTCGTGGCGGAAGCGGCCAGCAGTAAGAATAGAGTCAAACCGAGAGATGATAGTTTCATAGTGGCATCCTTGAGTTGTTGAAGGTTATTTAGCCAGTCTGCCCCAGTGGTGATGAGATTTCAATCGCCAGGCCACACAGTTTTACCCCGGTATTGGCAGTGGTGCGGCAGGTTTACGCTCGCGCCACAATATCCATTCGGCGATGAGTAAGTTCAGCCCAAATCCTACCCACATACCCAGGGCGATAGTGAAGTTGCTGGGTACCCCAAATAACAGATAGGCCGGAATAAAGTAAAAACGCATGGTGGAAATGCCAAGGCCAACGGCAAAGGCGCGCATCATCCAGGCGCGGTGGCGCATTATTTGGCGCTTGCGTATGGCCATGACTGCCACCAGCAGGGTAGCGATTTGCGCAATGCTGAACACCCACACCGCCAGGCGCTTAAACGGCCCGCCGAAGGTGGGGAAGGTCAAATCGATAATCAGCGCGGTGATGGCGAAGGTCAGCCCTGACAGAATAAACACCACTCCGCTCAAACGGTGCAACCAGGGCCAACGGTTGCGGATATCGGCAATAAATTGTAAGGGCCCCAACAGTAAAAACAGAGTGCCCGGAATAACATGCAACAGGGTGAGGGCGGCGTGATTGACGTAATGCAGGTCGGCTGGATCTTCGGGCATAACCCCTGTCGCCAGGGCCTCGCCGGTAACAAGCGTGCGAAAAATACCCGACAGTATGGCCAAACTCCCCAATAGCCACAGTGTTATAGGCGCCCAACCGATAGTGATTTTTTTCAAAGTAATACCCTTATGCTGCTCTGTTACTGTGCTAGTGAATAGTTTTTTCTTAGACGTTGGCTAATAGGCATGTGGATGCAATTTTTTATTGCAGATTGTTCTTACTGCCTGCAGGAAGCAAAAATGCTATGGTGTGCTTCCCGCCAATTATTGCAGCAGGTAATCCTTTGTTTGATCAGTATCAAGCCATCATCTTTGATATGGATGGCACCCTTGTGGACAGCGGCCCCTTACACGAGGTGGCCTGGACCGAAACCCTCAATTACTTTGCCATTCCCATAGACCGGCCATTGATGCGCTCGCTGGCCGGTGTGCCCACCAAGGGCACTATCTCCCTGCTGATGGAGCGCTTTGATTGCAAGCCTGATGCTTCTCTGGACGAGATGAATGACTATAAGGAGCGAATAGTGCGCGCCCGCGCGGCTGAGTTCGTCAAGCCCACGGCGCTTGCCGAGCTGGCTGAGCGTTATCACGGTAAAAAGCCCATGAGTGTGGGCACTGGCGCCAACACCGCCGAGGCGAAAGAGATTCTTACCCACTGTGGCTTAACGTATCTGCTGGATCATGTGGTAGGCGCCGATTTGGTGGCCAACCCCAAGCCGGCGCCGGATACCTTTTTGCGCTGCGCCGAGTTAATGGGTGTAGAGCCTGCCCAATGCGTGGTGTTTGAAGATGCCGAGCTCGGGCTGCAAGCTGCCAGAAGCGCGGGGATGAAGGCGGTGGATGTGTTGGAGGTCTTTGCCATTGGCAATGACTATTTCTTATAACTTGCCCGCAGACTTAAATAATTACCCGCAGGCTTAAGAGGCCGGTGTAAACAGATAGCGCAGCAGCTGATGAGCGTCAACACTACCCACCAGCACAGCCCCACTCACCACATAGACCTCGGGCGTTGATTGCGCCAGCAATAATGTCAGTGCCTTTTCCAGCGGTTGCTCTGCTTCTACCTGTGCGGTGGGCTCGCGCATTATCTGGTGCACCGTGCAGTAGTGCTCGGCGCGCCGGGTCCAGGCGGTGAGCTCATCGGCGTTGTCCAGGGTGGCACCGGTGGCCTGTCGGTAACGTTGGTTTACCGCCTGCGCCCGCCGGGTTTCATCGCTTTCAATAAAAAGCTCAATATCGCGGCTACTTACCACGCCTACCAACTGGTGATCGGCGGCGATGACGGGTGCCTGCAGTTTGCTATAGCGGTTTAAAAAGCGCCGTA
>DATBNH010000312.1:0-2358 GCA_036554405.1 Cellvibrionaceae bacterium
TGCAACTGCTGGCGCATAGCCTCTAGCCGCTCCAAGGCCAGAGGCGACAGCAACTGGCCCGATTGAATCAGCTCAACCCAAAGGTGGGGCCATGCACGGCAGGCTTTAGCCACAAATTCACTACAACCCAAAACATGATCCAGCGCTCGCGGCAAACCTTTATAATCTGCCTGCAATTGCTCGATAGTCGGTAGCTCGGCCTCGGCCAGCGCCGCTACCAATTGCGGCCGATAGTGATCCGCCCGCGCCTTAATACCGGCGGGTAGCTCGGCTGTTTTCCACATAGAAAATCCTCACAACTTTACTGACAGCACAGGCCCGATGACGATAACCACGAGCGCCTACATATCGGTGCGTTCACGCGGCGGCGCCACACGCAGCACCTCTTCGATGGTGGTGAGCCCGGCCGCAATTTTTTGCGCACCGGACAGACGCAGGGTGCGCATACCCTCGCGCATGGCCTGTTTGCGCATGGCCTGCAAATCGCAGTCGGGCTTCACCATATTTTTAATTGAATCGGTCAGCGGCAAAATTTCAAAAATCCCCTGGCGTCCAAGATAACCGGTATTGCGGCACTCAAGACAGCCCACCGGCCGGTACACAGTTTCGGGTAAATTCACTTTCCACGGCATCACCAAGGCATCCCAGTCACTCTTGCCAATGGTGCCCGGCTCCTTACAGTGCGGGCAGAGAGTGCGCACCAGTCTCTGCGCCATCACTCCGAGCAAGGTGGCGTTAATCAGATACGAGGGCACACCGAGATCCAGCAGCCGCGCTATGGTGGCCGGAGCGTCATTGGTGTGTAAAGTAGAGAGCACCAAATGCCCGGTAAGCGCAGCCTGCACCGCCATCTGCGCGGTTTCCAAATCACGCATCTCGCCCACCATAATAATATCCGGGTCCTGACGCATCAGCGTGCGAATACCGGCGGCGAAATCCAGGCCAATCTTGTGGTGCACCTGAGTCTGGTTGAACGACTCCTCCACCATTTCAATGGGATCTTCCACGGTGCTGACGTTCACCTCGCTGGTGGCCAGCTTGCGCAGTGACGAGTAGAGGGTGGTGGTTTTACCAGAACCGGTGGGGCCGGTGACCAGCACAATGCCATTAGGGCGGCTCAACATACTGTCCCAGCGGGCGTAGTCATCGCCCACCAGGCCCAGATCATGAAAACTTCTGAGCAACACATCCGGGTCAAAAATCCGCATCACCAGTTTCTCACCAAAAGCGGTAGGCAATGTTGACAGACGCAGCTCCACTTCGCTGTCGTCGTTACGACGGGTTTTGATGCGGCCATCCTGGGGTTTGCGCTTTTCGGCGATATTCATCCGTCCCAACACTTTAAAGCGGCTGACCACCGCCATCGCCACCGAGGCGGGAAATTCATAGACATGGTGCAGCACGCCGTCGATACGAAACCGTACCCGGCCCACATCCCGGCGCGGCTCCACATGAATATCACTGGCGCGCTGATCGTAGGCATACTGCAGCAGCCAGTCGACAATATTAATCACATGTTTATCTTCGGCATCCGGGTCACCCAGGGTGCCGAGTTCCACCAATTGCTCAAAATTGGTAACCACGGCACTGACCGGGCCGCCACTGGCACCGGTGACCGAGCGCGCCAGAGTATAAAACTCAATACTGTAACGGGTGATATCGGCCGGGTCGGCAAACACCCGGCGCACCCGCTTTTGCGCCACATGCTCAACTTGTGGCTCCCAGCCGCCAAGAAAAGGCTGGGCGCAGGCGATCACCACCTCATCGGTGGTGACTTCCACACACAGAATACTGTGGCGCTTGGCAAATCCGTAGGAGACAACGGCGGTTACCTTAGGCACATCCATTTTTAAGGGGTCGCTATGCACCACTTCCAAACCGGCTTTTTCCGCCAGCCAGTCGGTGAGCACATAAGCCCCCAAGGTTTTCCCCGGGTTGGCGCGATCGTCGAGGTTCTGGGTGGCAATATAGGCCAGAGGGTGCATAGCCGCCTGCTGCCGGGTGCGCGTCGCCCCTAGCACGCTGTTGACATCTTCCTGGGTCAGTCGCCCGTCACGCGCCAGATCTTGCAATAGCGATCGCAAATCCAGCACTCGGTCTGTTACGGCCGGCGCCATAGTTCACCCCTCTTTAGATTCCGTTGTCTCGATTGTAGCCCGCCAGAGGCCGCGTCGTCACGGATAGATAGTGACCCAGCTTAACGCTGACATATAAATGCAATATATTTGTCATAAACCAGTGACCTTAGGCGGCAATGTTTTTATACTGCGCGCTCAATTCCCCTGGAAGGTGATCTTATGGCGCTTGGCAACCCCTTTTCGAACCTTTTTGGACACTCTCCCATTAAGCCCATGCAAG
>DATBNH010000314.1:0-4726 GCA_036554405.1 Cellvibrionaceae bacterium
GCATGGCGGTTTTTACTGGTCGCTGGATTATACCGGCAAGGTGACCAGCACCAAAAAGCAGGTCTATGCACAGGGCTTTGTCATCTACGCCCTGTCGGCCTATTACCTGCTGACCGGTGAGCCTCAGGCACTAAAGCAAGCGCTTGATTGCTTTGAGCTGCTGGAGGCAAACTGCATTGACCGCGAAGGCGAAGGTTACTTCGAAGCCTATACCCGCGAGTGGGGAAAAATTGAAGATGTTCGCCTGAGTGAAAAAGATCTTAATTACCCCAAAACCATGAACACACATTTACATGTGCTGGAGGCCTATACCACTTTGTATAAAGTCTCGGGCGATTCGCGTGTGGCCGAAGCTCTACGCTATGGTATCGATCTTTTTGACCGCTATATGATTAATCATGACACCGGTCACCTGCGTATGTTTATGGATGATAACTGGCAGGACCACTCGCCGGGGTTAACCTATGGTCACGATATTGAGTGCGCCTGGTTACTTTACAAGGCCCTAAATGCGCTGGGTGACCAAGCGCTTTTACAAAAGCACCGAAGCACCATCATTCAAATCAGTGAGGTCTGCTTGCAAGAAGCCATCGGCAGTCACGGCCAGGTGATCGACGGGTTGGACTTTGCCACCGGCCATGTTCATAGCCAAAGTGTGTGGTGGGTGCAGGCCGAGGCGCTGGTGGGTTTTTTAACCGCACATGCACTGACCGATGATCAGCGCTTTTGGCAGGCGGCGCAGAATATTTGGGCGTTTATCTATCAATACCAATTAAACCACCAGCAGGGCGAATGGCTTTGGCACTCAACACTGGACGAGCCCGATGGTGACCGCGATTACAAAGTCGGTTTCTGGAAAGGCCCTTATCACAACGGCAGAGCCATGATAGAGGCGGCAAGGCTTTTAGCTGTTTAATGTTTATTGCTGTCCCATTGAAATTATGAAAAGCCAGCCTGTAAGCCAGTATTGGTAAGGTCATGAATGTTAGGTTCAGAAGATGGACATGAATTGGGGGTTTCCGGCAATGACACGCCGTGAATACTTCCATGTAGGCTCGAATGCAGCGTACCTTCTGCATACGGTCACGGCCGCAAACACCCAATCCATGTCCACCGGCTTAACGGGATAACAATGTTTCGTGTTTCATGTTGTTGGAAAGGTCTGACGCTTTAGTGCAATAGCGTTGGATTTTAATATCGATAAATAAATCAATAATAAGGAAATAAATGTGCGAATTTTAACAAAAATCTGTTTATTGCTCGCGGCATGTTGGCTGGCGGCTTGTTCCGATAGTAGGCCACCGGCAACAGAGCCGGTAACCCAATCACCAACACCTGCAGCCACAACCGGTTTTGTGCGTGTTGAAGGCAAGCACTTTTATATTGATGACAAACCCTACCGCTTTGTGGGTGCCAATATGTGGTATGGCGCCTACTTGGGTTCACCCGACAAAATCGGTGATCGAGAGCGCTTACTGAAAGAGTTGGATTTACTGAGCGAGCGGGGCATCACTAATCTGCGAGTGTTGGCGATTTCTGAGGCTAGTGAATTGATGCGTGCGGTATCGCCGGCGATATTGCAAAGTACCGAAGGTGATCTTGACCAGTCTTTATTGCAAGGGCTGGATTATCTACTAGCCGAAATGGCCAAGCGCGATATGAAAGCGGTGCTGTATTTAAATAACTTCTGGCAGTGGTCGGGCGGTATGAGCCAGTATGTGGCCTGGTTTACCGATACCCCGGTGCTGGACCCGGATGTCACCGGCGAGTGGAATGCCTTTATGGAAAACTCGGCACGTTTTTACCAGTTGGACGAGGCACAAGAACTTTTCCGCGATGTGATTACCCAGCTGATTAACCGCACCAATACCCTTACAGGTGTGGCCTATCACGACGACCCAACAATTATGTCCTGGCAGCTGGCCAACGAGCCGCGCCCCGGTAGCGATGCTGATGGACGCCCGTTTTATCCGCAGTTTGAAACCTGGATACACGAAACAGCGGGATTTATTAAAACACTGGCACCCAAACAACTGGTAAGCACAGGTAACGAAGGCGCCATGGGTACACTTGGCGATGCGGAACTGTTTGAAAAGTCGCACGCCAGTGATAACGTGGATTATCTGACCTTTCATATGTGGATTAAAAACTGGAGCTGGTTTGATGTAACCCGCGCCGAGGAAACCTTTGATGGCGCTTTGGAAAAAGCCACTGCCTATATGGATACGCATATGGCGATTGCTGAGCGCCTGGACAAACCCATTACGCTGGAAGAGTTTGGTGCCGAGCGCGATGAAGGGGTGTTTGACCCCGGTACACCCGTCACCTATCGAGATCGGTTTTATACAGTTGTTTTCGATTATATCGAGCGCAACGCCGCTGCGGGCGGCCCCTTTGCCGGCTCCAATATTTGGGCCTGGGGCGGTTTTGGTAAAACCGATCGCGAAGATTATATGTGGCAGCCGGGCGATGATTTCTTTGGCGACCCACCGCAAGAAGCCCAGGGCCTAAACTCCGTGTTTGCCAGCGACACCAGTACACTGGATATTATGCAGGCGCACGGAAACGCTCTCGAAAGTCTGAAATGAAGGAAAGCGTCTGAGAAGCTCAGGCGCACTTTTTGTGGATGTTGACTAAGCTGTGTTTTTTGTAGGTCACATTAGCATCAAGCGTAATGCGACAATAATCTACAGTGTCTGATTACGCCTGCGGCTAATCAGACCTACGGAGACCATTATTGCTGATAACTTTTCCACGTTAAAAGTTATGCATTGTTACGAATTCACCACCAATCGGGCGGTTGGGTCGATACATTAAACCCTGCATTCTGCAGTTGGCTTAAGTATCTATCGTCTTGAACCAGGCACATTCCTTCATGACCTACAGTAGCTGCATGCCAATTGAACTGGCCATCAATGTACAGCGTAATGCTGTCGCAGTGTGCTTGTATCTCTGATTTACTTTCCCTAAAGGCGGATAGTGTACTTTCAGTGGCCTGAATTAATTCAGTGCGCGAGGGTATGATTCCGTCTTCATAGGTCGTTACAGGTTTAAACCCCTGGTGCGGTACAACCATAAATCCAGCTAATGTATTTCGTTGCGATTCAGGGTAAAGCCATGCGCATAACTTGAAGTCTCCCAAGTTAACCAGGGTGCTAAGCAATTTTATCTGACCAATAAAACTTTTCTCTTGTATATATAGCATCTGAGATCCTTTATGCGCATATATGTTATGGGCGTCCGGCTCTTCCACCCCAGGTATTTCCTGACGACTCAGAACGATAGCTTCCATTTCTATATGCGTTGATTATTGCATGACTACTTTGGCAATGGAAATCAGCGCGAAACTAACCCGGTGCTATCCCCAAAATCCAAAGCGGCAGCCCCAGCGCCACAGCCCAGCCACTATTTGATGATTCCGGAAGTTTTGATTAAAAATTGTCTTCTTGGCGAGTCATATCGTCTGGCTCCAGTCCCAGTTTTCGTACCAGCCGTTCAAACTCTGGGCTGTTAGTTTCATCATGTACCTGACACGCCGCTACACGCATTACAATTAATTCAGGGTTAACGGTTCCCTCGGTAAGGGTGTAGGTAGCTCCTACACGCTCGCGCAATTCAAGTGGTAAATGCCACTTGATTTTAATGTGATTGCCATAGCGATTGGCCTGACTGGCCAGGACTGCATCCATATCGGCAGTGGTCGCCTGGCCTCCAGCGTTCAGGTAGTGTTGGATAGCATCCAGCAGCGCTAGATCTCCCAGGCGCACCATCAGACCGGCGGTATAGCTCAAGGTAATATTGAGGCGAAGCTGCTTGGCAAGTACGGCAGCGCGTTCAGCAATTCTTACCACTTCATCGGCGTATTTACTGGCCAGCTGTTTTAGATGGGGGTGTTGCAGGCGCTCAGTGTTACTCATTGATGCCGCAAGTACCTGACTAATGGCCATGTCTACACCCAGTGCGCTAACGGCTTCAAGCAGACTGTTAACGGCTTTGCCGTGTCGTCGCATTAAGCTACTGTTAGCCAGCCGCAGCATGCGTGTGGTAATGGCTGGATCATTTTCCCACTCGCGCGCAAGCTCTCGCACAGAGGGCCGGCTGTCAGCATTAAGCAGCGATAAAGCCTCTCGTGTGCCAGACATGATGGACAGGTGCTGAAATATCCTGTCAAGATCGGCAGCCCATTCTGCCAAGGTAGGTAAGGTGTTGGTAGGTTCAGTTTCTCTGACAGGCTGATCTGCCGAGGTTTGAAGGTACTTATTCAGGCGGGTCGCTACCTCCTCTGGATCAAAGGGCTTCACAATAAATTCGTTAACCCGGTGGCGCAAACTATTTACTACGGTGGCGCGGTCACTTTTGCCGGTTATCATGATAATAGGTACTTGGGTATTTTGGTCGCGTACAATTTTTACCAGCTCTAGTCCGGTTTCCTGGCCAGGGAGGTGCCAGTCGCAGAGAATCAAGTCGATGACTTTTTCTCTCCATATTTTCAAACCCGCATCGACCGTTTCAGCAATATGGATGTAAACAGAAGGGTTCTGACTGTGTACCAGCATCGTCAGTAATTCCTGCATTACAATGTCGTCTTCGATCATTAATACTTGCATGACTTTTAAACCTGAATTAATACTAAGAGTCCCCGCCAGCTGGCAGGTCAATATAAAAACATGCTCCGCCGCCGGGTCTGCCGTAAAAGCCGATCTTGCCGTTCATTTTTTCCACGAGC
>DATBNH010000337.1:0-3083 GCA_036554405.1 Cellvibrionaceae bacterium
TTGTATGGGGCCTCGGCGGAGAACGGAGAACGGAGAACGGAGAACGGAGAACGGAGAACGGAGAACGGAGAACGGAGAACGGAGAACGGAAAAGAATAGCTCCCACTTCCGCATGCTGCAAGGCCTCTATTTAAACCCCCAGTACTATTTCAGAAGAAAGGGGGGTTGCAGCGATTAAGCGACTTCAACGCGATTGCGCCCTTTATTTTTGGCTCGATATAAGGCTTCATCGGCGGCGGCAAATAATTGATCCAGCCCTGAATTTTGATGAAGCGTGGCCACGCCAAAGCTCGCGGTCACCTTCAGCCCATCCTCAAAAGTGTGTTCTGCAATCAACCTACGCAGTTTTTCTGCGGTGTGTGTTGCATAATTAATGCGGGTGTTACGACACACCAGCACAAACTCTTCACCACCCCAGCGGGCAAATAAATCGGTAGCCCGTATATGGCTTTTGACCAGCGCCGAAATACCCGCCAGAATAGCGTCGCCAGCCGCATGACCATGAGTGACATTAACAGCTTTAAAAAAATCTACATCCATCATCACAATGGACAGAGGCTTATCATCACGGCGCCACTCCCACAACCCCTCCCGAATCGCCTGCTCAATGCCCTTACGATTAAAGGCTCCGGTTAATGCATCGGTTTTGGCCAACTCTTCAAGATGTTTGCCGCGCGCATCCAATAGGGTATTAATTTGCAGCAGTTCATTTTCACGGGACTTGCGGCTGCGCACCTCGCCGCTTAATAACACCACGCGATACCCCAGAAAGATCAACACAATTATTGCCCAGCAGACAATAATGCCAAAATACCAATCCTCATTGGTAAAACGCTGGCCAATCAGTTCTATGCGGCTTAACACAAAGTGATGCTCACCCAGGTTGTGGCCCGAACCTGTCTGGATATCAATACTGGCGATGTTATCGAACTGCGGGTGGCTCATATTGGGGGCGATATTGCGCTCTATTAGCCACCAGTTGGCCACAAAAAAATCATCAATAGCAAACTCATAATAATTGTTCGGGTCATTGGCTTTAAACTCCACCTGATTATATTTGGTGGTGGTATCGTCCTCTACCCGGCTGTAGCGATGATCGAAGTTGCGCAAGTACACACGTACAGTGTTAGTGGGGCCGGTATAATCCAACCACAAACGCACTTTACGAATATGACTCATATCAACGCCACGAGCATAGTTGTCGGTCAGACGAATCTCAAAGCCGCAGTGGGGGTACTGATAGGCCGCGCGTATATCGCAAAGCCAGTGAAATTCGTTTTCTGTTTGCAGTATTTCGGTAACACTGTTGCCACCGGCCGGGGAGTCGTCATAGAGACGCAGTTCATAGCCGCTGGAGGCATCAACGACAAAAGATTCCTGCAGTAATCGATCGCGACCGAGAATAGCAATGGCGGTCAGTACAATGAGTATGACCAGGGTCTTTTCCAAACGTAATGTGTTTGCCATAAAGTAAAGCGTCACCAAACGTATGGTCGCTGAGCGCCATCGTTAGTATCGTTAGAAGAACCCTACACGCAGGGCAGAAACAGGAAGGGCCAGAAGCAACCCTCATGACTGGCTGCATTCTGGCATACAATATTGTCTCTAAAGCACATTCGACGATTGTTAGTAGCAAATGTACTAAAAAGACCTATAACGCATAGGTTTTATATATAACAAAAAGTGTGCCGCGTATGCCCTTAGAAGCCCAGCTCCCAAAGGTCCTCGCACCCCAGCTCATCGCGCAGCCGGCGACGCTCCAGCCGATCTTCCAGCTTGCGACGCATTTCCAGCTGATATTGATTACTGTCCTTGACACTCATTTTCAGCGGCTCTGCATCGGCACCGCCATCGTCTTCATCGACCAAAAAACTATCATCGTCATCAACAGACATAACCTACCTCCGCAAGCTACTAAACATCGAGTAACCCTGCGCGGTTAATCACCGGCAGTTAAGGCGCTATTTATCATAGAATTTTGACAATACAAAGCTTTTTTCGTGACTGTTTTGGCAGTTTACTTTGTGCTCTATGCACTTAATCCACTGTGTCAACACAGTCCCGGGCAATGCTGCTATAGTGTGGGTTGATATTTTCGGGACTTTTTCATGCTGGAAACCAACCAACCCACCATAGGCTGGCGCGAGTGGATTTACTTCCCTACGCTGGGAGGCTTTTATATAAAGGCTAAAACCGACACCGGCGCCAGAACCTCAGCGCTACATGCTTTTTTTGTTGAGTCTTTCACTCATGAAGGTAAACCCTGGGTACGCTTTGGCCTGCATCCGCAGCAATTGTCTACCGAGGCCGAGATTATCTGCCAGGCGCAGGTTAAAGACAGTCGACAAGTTACCGACTCGGGCGGTCACCGAGAAGAGCGCTATGTGATTGAAGTGCCCATTGTGGTGCAGGGGAAAACCCTGACTACCGAAATGACCCTGACTAACCGCGACACTATGCGCTTTCGTATGCTGCTGGGCCGCAATACACTCAATCACCACTTTTTAGTTAACCCGGCCAAATCCTTTTTAGCAGGGGGAACAGTTGACACACCGCCAGATGCGGTTCTTATAGACTGATTAGCCTTGCTCTTGCACAAAAATCATTAGGACACTAAATGAAAATTGCTATTTTATCCCGTAACAGCAAACTTTATTCTACCCGCCGATTGATCGAAGCGGCAGAAAGTCGTGGCCATGAGGTTCGAGTGATCGATATCCTCAAATGCTATATGGATATCTCTTCATCCAAGCCCGCCATTTGGTTCAGGGGCGAGGAGCTGGTGGGCTTTGACGCGGTGATTCCGCGTATCGGTGCATCGGTCACCCACTATGGGCTCGCGGTTATTCGCCAGTTTGAAATGATGGGCGTTTACTGCCTGACCGAATCGGTGGCCCTCGGCCGCTCGCGCGACAAACTGCGCGCGCTGCAATTGTTATCGCGTAAAAGCATTGGCATGCCCAAAACCAGCTTCGCTTACCATGTACACAACACCAAAGAGTTGATCAAGCTGGTAGGCGGCGCACCGTTGGTGGTAAAACTGTGCGAAGGCACTCAGGGCCGCGGTGTGGTGTTGGCAGAAA
>DATBNH010000346.1:0-4619 GCA_036554405.1 Cellvibrionaceae bacterium
TGTATAAGCGGGGTTTTTAAAGCGTACATAGTGGCTGCCCTGAGTGCTGAGCTGGCGCAGGGTATCATTAGCGTAGGCGGCATTGACCAGTTTTAACAGGTCGTTGGCGCTGGAGACATTGGCGTCAGACAGGCCGGTGGAATCCACAAAGCGGGTTTGTGTCATGCCCAGTGCCTGGGCCTTGGCGTTCATGGCGGCAATAAAAGCGTCGTAGCCCTCCGGGTGATGACGGGCTAACAGGTAGGCGGCGTAATTCTCCGACGATATCAGCGCAATTTGCAACAAATCGCTACGCTTGGCTTCAGAGCCCGGGCGAATCCGCGAAAAGGCGTTGGCCTCGGCCGGGAAATGCCGCTTCTCGACTGTCAGCCATTGATCCAATGGCGCGCCTGATTCCAGTACCACCAGAGCAGTCATCACCTTGGTAACAGACGCAATAGGCATTACCCAGTCGGCGCGTTTTTGATACAGCGCTGTTTCCTCGCCAAGGGTTGCCACAGCGGCCCCCACCGAGGCCAACTGCAACTGCTCCGGATCTGGTGCGGATTTTTTGCTGAAAGCCTGTGAGCAGAGCACCGTTAGTAATAGCGCGCAGAGGGGGCGAGAGAACAATTTGACCATAGAGCATTTCCGGCTGTTGTTTTAGCTGCCAAAAGGGTAACACGACTTGGCGTGGTGTGAAGACTCAAAATCCCGAGCTGAGCACTCTAATGGCGTATAGTGGGGTGTAAATCTCACATTACGGAGTTGCTATGCCTCGTCAGAAAGTTGAATTTGCCAATCGCAATGGCCATACCCTGGCAGGAGCCCTTGAGCTTCCAGACAGTGGCCAGCCACAAGCTTTCGCTTTATTTGCCCACTGTTTTACCTGCGGTAAAGATGTGGTGGCCGCCACCCGTATTGCCCGCACCCTGGCCGATCAGGGTATTGCTGTACTGCGCTTTGACTTTACCGGGCTCGGTGGCAGCGAGGGAGACTTCGCCAATAGCACCTTTACCGGCAATGTTGCCGATTTGCAGTCGGCTGCCCGTTTTCTTGCCGAACATTACCAGGCGCCGAAGTTGCTGATTGGCCACAGCCTTGGCGGTGCCGCTGTATTGGTGGCGGCGCGGCGTATTGATTCTGTGGTGGCAGTAGTCACTATTGCCGCTCCGGCCACTCCTGAACATGTTCAGCATCTGTTTGCCGATCAGACCTGTGATATTGAGCAAACCGGCCGCGCCGAGGTGAATATTGGTGGTCGTCCCTTTGAATTAGGCGCCGAGTTACTGGAAGATTTAAATCGTTGGCCCATTGCAGAAACGGTGGGTGAATTGCGCAAACCGCTGTTAATTTTTCACTCCCCCGTCGATAAAACCGTGAGCATTGATGAGGCCGCCAAAATTTATCAGGCCGCCAAACATCCCAAGAGTTTTGTCTCGCTGGACGATGCCGATCATTTACTCAGTCGGCAGCAGGATGCCGATTACGTGGCGCTTACCCTGACCGCGTGGGCGAGCCGCTATTTGAATGTATTGGTACCTCAAACCCAGAGCCGGGATCGACCTGCGGTGGCAGTGGGCGAGGTATTGGTGACGGAACAAGACACGCATTTTCTGCGCGGCCTGTACACGGCCGACCACCAGTGGCAGGCGGATGAGCCGACAGACAAAGGTGGCAGTAACCTCGGGCCTACCCCCTACGATTTATTACTTATGTCGCTGGGCGCTTGTACTTCCATGACCTTACGCATGTATGCCGAGCACAAAAAACTGCCGGTGGGCAATATAACCGTTCGACTCACACATCGGCGCATCCACGCTGAAGATTGCCAGCAGTGTGAAAGCAAAGACGGCATGGTAGCCGAGCTGGAACGAGTAATTGACTACGATGGTGAGCTGACAACCGAGCAGCACCAGCGCCTGCTGGAAATAGCCGATAAATGCCCGGTGCATAAAACCCTGACCGGAGAAGTGTGCATTAAAACCACCTATGGCAGGGTAACAGCAAGCAGCGACAAATAATTCACACTCACTCCCGGTTCACCGTCGGTTAACAATTTGTCACAGTCTTGGCCGGGGAAGGGGGTATGCTGGATACATATCGTCTGACGTCCGACGTCAGATGTCCGACGCTACACTAGGGAGATTGCGCGATGAATAAACTGTTACTGATAGCCAGTATTAGTGTATGGCTGGCGGCCTGTGGAGGTGGTGATAGTAGCCCGCCACCTACAGGCGAGGTGAATCCACCGCTCGGAGGTGGTGATAGCAACCCACCACCCACAGGTGAGGTGGATCCTCCGCCTGGAGGTGGTGATAGCAACCCGCCGCCCACAGGTGAAGTGGATCCACCGCCCGGTGCGGGCAACCCGGTCGATTACAGCAAACTGCAGTACGCAACACCGGACTCCCAGCCGTTGGTGACTTTTGCGGGTAATGCGTTGGAGCGCTATCTGGAGAACGGTTTGCGCCTGCAGGTGGCTGGGCAGCACTATGAGAACCCCAACGAAATGGCGAATTGGGGGGGAGTAGATTTTTCCCCGGCCCCGCCGGTAGCTGATAACGCGGGCGCGGAGCGCTACTCGGACACCAATGTTCACGTGGCAGGTGTCGATGAGGCGGATCTCGCCAAATACGACGGCGAGCACTGGTATGTTATTTACCAGCCACAGAGCAGCGGTGAACTACCGGGCTTGCAAATTGTGGCCACCAATCCCGCCGTGCCCGATGCCGAAATAGTGGGCACTCACGGCTTTGCCGGAGAGCAGTGGAGCGCCCCCGGTGCTATCTACCTGGCGCCTTTGGGAGCACCCGCTCAACAGGTAGTGGCATTGCGCAGTCAGTGGGGCAATGTCTCACCAAGGCTGCCAGGGTTCATGCTTGACTTTGCTGCCAGCGATTTCTGGTGGCCGCAAAACAGCGAGCTGGAAGTGGCCTTTATCAATGTGCAAAATCCTGCGGCGCCAACACAGGGCGAGAGCCTCTTTATTGAAGGCAGTTTGATAGACAGTCGCCGTCTTGATGAGACCTTGTACGTAATCACACGCTTTGATCCCTGGCTGGAAGGGCTGGAGTATGATGGCGGCGATACGCCAACCCGCACCGCCAACGAGGCGCTGCTGGCCGAAACTTCCCTCGATGATTTGCTGCCCCATTATCGCAAGGGTGACCAGCGCCTGCCACTGACAGAAGACTGTTTTGTGCAGGAAGCCGAGGAGAATATGGGGTACACCTCGCTGGTACATATAACCGCTATTGATCTTGCCACCGGTGACGTCAGTGCCAGCGAGTGCATTAGCAGCGCTGTTAACGCCATCAGTATGAGCCCGGAGGCGCTCTATCTCACCGGTAATATATGGCAGGATGATGCCAGTCAGACGGTAATCCATAAATTTGATTTGCCAGCCGCAGGACCGGCCTATACGGCCACAGGCCATGTACCGGGTGGTCTTGGCTGGCGCAGCGATCCGGCTTTCCGCCTGCACGAGCACAAGGGTGACTTGCGCGTAGTGACCACCGATGGTCAAGATTGGGGCTGGGGCGGAAACATCGATATAGTGCACCGACTGTTTGTACTGGAACAGGCAGGAGATCAATTGCTGCCCGTCGCGGCAATGCCTAACGAGGCACGTCCGGCAGCCATCGGTAAGCCCGGCGAGGATATCTACGCCGTGCGCTTTACTGACTCGCGTGCCTACATTGTCACTTTCCGCCAGGTGGATCCGCTTTACGCCATTGACCTTAGCGAGCGGGAAGATCCGCAAATACTCGGCGAGCTGGAAGTGCCGGGCTTTGCGTCTTATATCCACCCACTCAACGACGATTATCTATTCACCCTGGGACAGGATGCCACCGGCCAAGGGTTGGTGCAGGGGTTGCGATTGCAATTGGTTAAAGTGAGTGGCGCCAACCCCGAGTTGGTGTCACTGCTGCAACTGGGTGGGCGCGGCAGCTACAGTGAGGGTCTGGACGACCTGCATGCCCTGAGCTTCTTGTGGCAGGACGACAGCAGCGTGCGCCTGGCGCTACCGGTGAGTGTGTCGCAGGATTACCACTGGCGGTACAACGGTTTACAAATGCTGGAATTGAATGGGTTGGATACCACTGATGCCAGTATGATTGATAAAGGCACGTTGGTGGCTGAATCCAATAACAATGGTATGAACTATTACGGTGGCGGTGTGCATCGCGGCCTCTTGCACAACGATGCCGTGTTCTACGCCCACGACAACCGCATCTGGTTTACCCACTGGGGCGACGCCTCCAGTCCCGGCGGTCCCATCGGTGGCGACCCTGTGGCTTGTACTGATGATATTCGCTATGGCCTCAATGTCTTGATAGATGCCCCCGATTGCAATATCACCGTTACTGCGACCGATGGCAGCTATAGTGAAACGCTGGTGCGCCCCGATGACAACAGCTACTGCAGCTTTCAGGGCGCCGCCGAGCGTCCCGGACTCTACCAGGTAACGGCCACACGCGGCGAGGCTACCGCCAGCGCCCAGGTGCGCGTCAGCGCCGACGTCTGCCATGTGCAGACGCGGTATGTGAATTTGGTGTTGGAGTGAGGTTGGGCATTAAAAAGTCGGATGTCTGATGTCGGACGTCCGACGCAGGTTTATTCATTGACCTATCAGA
>DATBNH010000348.1:0-1887 GCA_036554405.1 Cellvibrionaceae bacterium
TGGCCGCAATGACGCTGGGCACTTTTAACAAATTCTTAGAGCCGTCGATGGGGCCTGTTCTGGCTAATATCATTGTTCTGGTCGGGTTAGTGTTGTTTATTCAAAAACGGCCTAAAGGCTTGTTTCCTCAAAAAGGGAGGTCGGTTGAATAATGAAAAATTTACTTCATTCAGCAGCTTTTAAAAAACTCAGCAGTTTGCATTTTGTGATTGCGATTTTATTTATCTCAACCCTCTATGTGACTGTCTGTAACTTAGCCTTTGCACCGGGCTCTTTTTTCTACGTCAGTGATTATACTGTCTCCCTGCTTGGCAAATATCTCTGTTATGCCCTGCTCGCCCTGGCGGTTGACTTGGTATGGGGATATTGCGGCATTTTAAGCCTGGGCCACGGCGCGTTTTTTGCGCTCGGCGGTTATGCTATGGGCATGTATCTGATGCGCCAGATAGGCGATCGCGGCGTTTACGGTAACCCCGAGCTGCCCGATTTTATGGTCTTTTTGAACTGGACTGAACTGCCCTGGTACTGGGCGGGATCAGATAACGTAATACTGATGGTATTGCTGGTCTTTGCGGGCCCCGGACTGCTCGCTTACATTTTCGGCAGCATGGCCTTTCGCTCCCGCGTCAGTGGTGTCTACCTGTCGATTATGACTCAGGCGATGACCTATGCGCTGCTGCTGTCATTTTTCCGTAATGAAATGGGCTTTGGCGGTAATAACGGCTTAACCGATTTTAAAGAGCTTTTGGGTTTCTCATTGCAGTCACCCGATACCAAACTGGCGCTGTTTATCGCCACGGCCGCTGCACTGGCTTTTGGTTATGCAGTCAGCCATTTTATTGTCAACTCAAAAATGGGCCGCGTGGTCACAGCAATTCGCGATGCCGAAGACAGAGTACGTTTTGTCGGTTACAAACCCGAGCATTACAAGGTATGGATTTTTGTTGTCTCGGCAATGCTGGCGGGTTTGGCAGGCGCACTCTATGTCCCGCAGGTAGGCATTATCAATCCCGGCGAGTTTTCACCTCTGAATTCGATTGAGATGGTGATTTGGGTTGCAATCGGCGGACGCGGCACCTTATATGGCGCAATTATCGGAGCTGTGGTGGTCAGTTATGCGAAAACACGTTTTACCGCGATCATGCCCGAAGCCTGGTTATTTGCCCTGGGCGGACTGTTTGTTTTAGTCACCCTGCTATTACCCAAAGGACTGGCGGGTTTGTTTGCCGGCCTGCTCAATAAACTGGATCCACCAGCAAAGGACGGACAAACCCCCTCAGCCACTCCCACCGCTGCGGAGGTTAAATCATGATAGTAGATAAACACGGCTCGCCAATATCCTCAAAAGAGTCGATTAGCCCGGACACCACGCACGGCATGATCTTATATGTGGAAGACGTCAGCGTCAGCTTTGATGGATTTAAAGCCCTTAACGATCTCAACTTATATATCAAAGATGGCGAGCTGCGCTGCTTGATCGGTGCCAATGGCGCGGGTAAAACCACCCTGATGGATGTGATCACCGGAAAAACCAGGCCCGACACGGGTAAAGTCAATTTCGGCCAGCAGATAGATCTGCTGCAGCTCGATGAATCGCAGATTGCCCGCGCGGGGATCGGCCGTAAATTTCAAAAACCCACTGTCTTTGAAGCGCTTAGCGTGTTTGAAAATATTGAGCTCAGTCTGGCGGGTGATAAAGGCATCTGGAGCGCACTGTTTCATAAGCTCAGCGGCGCGCAGAAAGATAAAATAGATGAAGTGCTTGAGACCATAGGTCTGATTGCCGAGCGCCACTACCCGGCGGGGCGTTTATCCCACGGACAGAAACAATGGCTGGAGATTGGCATGTTACTCGCCGCAGAGCCGCGTTTATTATTGGTTGATGAA
>DATBNH010000362.1:0-4615 GCA_036554405.1 Cellvibrionaceae bacterium
CACGGCATCATCACCACACAACTCAGCGGGGAAAAAGCCCGGCGGCAAGCCGCCACCGCCCCAGGTCAGTGGGTTGATCCCCGTGGTGGTGCCGTTGGTTAAATCACCTTCATTATAACCGTGGTTTTTAATACGCTCGGCCTCACCCACTACTGCACGAAAACTACCGGTAAAAGCGCCACCGTTATCGTAATCCAGCTGTATATTGATATTGTTGGATTCGGTGTGGAACACATCGTTCTGGGTAAATGATTTCAGACGCTTGGGAGACAACTCCGCAGCAGTCCAGGCATAAAACTCACCACCATCAATGGAAGTGTTTGTAGCTTGCTCTGATGTGGGCGTAAACCAATTATCACCCTGCCACTTATTAGTGGCACTGATACCCACTTTGCGGTTGTACTCATCTTGATCGGTGTAAAACCAATCGGCGGTCAGAATAAAACCTTCACCCAAGTCTGCCTGGAAAGAGGCATTAACACCCAGGCGCTCACGTTCTGTAACCTGATTCCAGGCCGAAAAACCCTGAGAGCCTACATAACGACGATCCTGATCAGCCAAGCCGAATGTTTCATCGGTTACTTGGCTAGTCCAGCCCGCATCGCCGGGAGAGCCGGTGTTAAGACCATTGTATGAGTTGGACAGGTTCACATTGGCGTAGGAAGCGGCAAGCAAGAAGCCCACTTTGTCATTCTGCCAGTTAATCAACCCATTAACTGAAGGGTCAGTCTCTCCAGTTTCGGTGCCGTACTGCGCCTCAACACCAGCGGCGGCGGTAAAACCCTCATTAAAATCGAAGGGGCGATAGGTTTTCAGGTTAACCGTGCCGGTAATACCGGTGTTGCCCAAGCTCGCCACGGAGGACTTGTACACATCGGCGCCTTTGAACAATTGCGAGGGAATATCGCCAAAGTTGGGCTGAGTGGACACCACCGAGTTGGCGCCAAGATACTGCTCACCGTTAAGCTGAGTGACCACTTGCGGCAAGCCGCGGATATTAATGGACGACCCCTCACCTGCCGAACGACGAATCTGAATCCCGGGAATACGCTGTAATGAGTCAGAAATCGTGACATCGGGCAACTTGCCAATATCCTCCGCCGAAATGGCATCCACCACCGAGACTGCGTCGCGCTTGGTGCTGACAGCGGTTTCCTGGGCCGCACGCACACCGCGCACCACCACTTCTTCCAGCATACCCTCATCCTGCGCATAAGCCACACCGTTAAGGCTGGCCAGAGCGCAGGAGGCAACGGCAGAAGCAATCAGTTTTCTTTTAAAACTTGAATGACTATACATGGAGCTCTCCTTATTATTTGTCAGGAACTATCGGTACCCCGATAGATTTTGCCTCCAGCGCGCACATCGGGCGTGATGACAGCACTGGAGACTTCGCCTGGATTAGCGAATTTTTTAGCCCTTATGCCTCTTACCAGTCCAACCGGGCTTTTATTAGAGATATGCAATAGCACAATGTAATGCGTTACATATTTCGCGGAGTGTAACCCATTACATTGGGTAATGTAAAACCCCAAAGCCCATTTTCACAAAGAAATGAAGACACAGCCTCAAAAATAGTATTCACATATTTTTCAATAGCTTATACATTAAATAAGTATTTTTACTAATGAAATAATGATAAATGGCAGAGCTAAAGAGCATGGCCACATCGATGTAATCGATAATATTTAGCTGAATAATCATGCGGGCAGCACAGAGGAGCTGATTGATTATTTTTTGGCCGGGGATCGGATTAAACAGAACGAGCTATAGGTAGGATGGAGGGGAAGCTGAACGAATGTTAACTTTGCAATTCACATTACTTTTCTGCCTGATTTTACCAGTACCCGGGTCAAAGTCGGGCGCTGTCTCAAGAGGGTGATACTGGCAAAACGATTTCCGCCGTATAGTAGTAGCTTTTATATAAGTTCTCCAGGCATACAATTACTTATTAACGATTAAGACGATTAATCAAAAAAGCGCGCAATTTACGTGATTTGAGATCGTCCATAGGCGCCAGGTCTCCCCTCGCATGCTCCGGCAAATGTTCCCCCGCTTTGCCGGAAGCACCAAACACATAGTAATCGAATACTTCTTTCCAGGCTTTTTTTTCACTCTCAGGCCGGTCGCGCAAGCTCAGTAAAGCGTACATCAAAACATTCATCGGCGTACTCATAAATTTGGGCGATGTATTCCACCAATAATTTATAAGAATATTAAAAGGCCGTGTCGCCTCTACCTGATGCCACCACATACTAGGGTAAAACAATGCATCCCCCGGCTCCAGATCTGCTACCTGACCACTGGCAATGGCTTGTTTAAATCCTGGATATTTTTCAAAGTCAGGGTTAGCAAAATCCACCATACTGATAGCCTGACCACCAGGAGTGGGATCCAGCGGGCCAGGGTACAGGTTGGCAATTTGATTGGGAGGAAACAAAGTAAAGCGACGCTGGCCGGCAACACAAACAGCTATATTATTAGGTGCATCATAATGTGCTGAAACCAGTGTGCGATTGCCAATCCAAATGCTGGTTAACGGGCGGTTATCCTCAAACATGGCATGATTGAAAAGCAGATCATTATTGTCTTGCCGTAATAGAGGAAGGCAGGCATCCAACGCGGTAGAGGTAATGTAAAATGTCGGTGAGTTTGCCTTATCAAATTGCAGAGCAATTTGATCGAGAACATCATCCATGAGCAAACGTCGAGACTCGAAATTAAGACGGGTAACATCCTCATTGTAAAAAAAACGCCCGTTAATGCCAGGGGGCGCAACGAAAGTAGTTACAGGTTTACCGTTATAGAATGACTTTAAATAGGCAATTGCCTTCTCATCAGAGTCAGTTGCGGATTGAACCAGGCTCCAATTATTGGCAATGCCCTTTAAAATCACCGGCTGTTGAGCTTGCATTAATTTATCGTAGGGAATCTCATCAGAATTAATACCCGTCAGCACCTCGGTTTTCTTTTTAATTTGCACCATGGCTTATATCGCTGAACTATGCGGTCGTTTGGGCCATCATCAACTTTCTATTTTTCATGTCAATCAGCTTCTTTACATTACTGAGTGAAGCAACCACTAAGTAAGCGCCCTGCAAAAAACCCGATCTATTTAATTTAAACAGAGACTCAGCATCAAGGTTAGCCAGCTTTTCTTCACTGATGGTATAGTAGCCCTGAAGGTCATATTGCTTACCTTCATTTAGTTGAACCTGTACCGACACAGGCTCAATTAACTCCAGTGCCTCAAAGGCTGCAAACATAGCCTGGTTCGCGGCCATCCCCAGGTGAATACCCTTAAGAATGTTAGCAATTTGCTCTAGGTAAGGTGTGTTTCCACCATGCTCTAAAAAAACTGCCCGACCTTGGTCTTTATTAACACGAGGGTTATCCATGTCCACATGAATAACCGGTTCTTTTTGCAACTCTCCGTCAACCTCTTGCTCTTGAAAACCGATTAAAAAAGGACCCCTGGCGATAATACCGGGAACGTAACTGGCTTGCCATTGACCATCTCCCAGAAATAGATTTTCTCCCTTTTCAAAACCTAGCAAGGCAACTGATTGAAATTGACCTGTTTTCTGGTTTTTTTGGAAGAAAATAGGATACTCTCTTTGAATATCCGCAAACTCAGTGGGAAACGTCAACACCAGATTGACATTATCACCAAACTCTTCGGAATAACGAGTATCCACTTTGAGGTCATGATGGGAAATATTGTTTAACAGCACATGGTTGGTCATACAGCCCTCGAATAATCATATTTATTATAGGCTTTCAAGTAAGCCCTGTTCATTGGCCCTATTTAACCATAAATAACACGCGGGCTAAAGAGTGTCGAGCCGGTATCAAGGTTCACTAAAACACCCCAATGGAAAGGATCAGACGCAGGAAAATAGGTGCAAGAATATCAGAACACAAAAAAGCGTTGCTAGCTACGGCCAAGATCACTTCAAGCAAAGATCGCCTAAACTTGCTTAGGCGCCCTCTAAATACAATCAATACAAATATTAATGGTCAGGCGCTCTGTTCTCGGGTCAGGGTCAAGTACAAAATCAGGGCTAATGGAACCACTGCACAGGCTTTGACCGCAAGACGCAATCGATCCATTAAAATACCCTTCTGCTCTACAATCCGCCTTAATAATGCGGTATCACCAATCAGATGAAGCTCGTAAGAAAGTTAACGAGACAGCAGTTTATGGCGAATAAAGCTGGCTCTCGTATGAGAGAATATAAGGGAAACTTGTATTGGCATCTATGCCCCACAACAGCCGAGTACTCTACAAAAAACCTATAATCAACAGTAACGGCTGCTGTTCACCTACTCGATATACCCCGAGCTCGCATGGGAGCTTAACTACTGCTGCATATTCTATGTCAGCGCGGCGCTTTGCAATATTGATCAATAAACTCTTGATGGGTTGGGAGTTTACTTACTACATCAGTAATTGTTTTACGAGTATTGGTTAGATGGCCCACTAACTCATCATCCGACATAGTACTAAAGATCGAGTGATAGCGTTTTGGCATAATGCCTTGTCCCAGCATAACGTGTAACCATGAATTAAGCCTGAACAGTTCTAGCTCCCCCTGAACAGAGAAAGCGTTTA
>DATBNH010000368.1:0-2340 GCA_036554405.1 Cellvibrionaceae bacterium
GTGTATCAACTGGTGGAACATATTCGCCTCGACAATGATCGGGTCGATATTGCCGAAATGGAGCAGACGGATACCGAAGGGGAAGCTTTAACCGGTGGTTATTTGATTGAAATTGATTTTCGCATGAACAATGATTTCTGCCTGAGTGAGTTTAACCAACAGCTGTATGCCTATTGTGCCGGTGGCGTAAATGCCCTTCGCCAGGAGGATTACTGTATGGATTCAGCCTATGGCATGGAGCCTTTCTGCTTGGACGAGCCGGAAGATTTACTGACCCCAGAATGGGAGCCGCAGCGCAATTACATTACTCAGTACTTTAACGACACTGAAGCGGCTTTGTTTGGCAATGATTTTGCCGATCCGGATACCGGCTACGCCGCCTATCTCGACGTGGACTCCACCATCAATTACTACATCATTAACGAATTGTTTAAAAACGTAGATGGCGCTCTATCCAGTGCGTACCTGCACAAACCGCGTAATGACAAATTGTATTTTGGCCCCATCTGGGACTTTGATCTCTCGTTGGGCAATGCCGGTTATGACGACGTAGATAAAACCTACGGCTGGCATATCCGTAAAGAGAGCTGGTTTGATCGCCTGTTTCAAGATCCGGCATTCGAAGCCAAAGTAATGGCACGCTGGCAAACCCTGAAAGCAGAGGGCAAGCTGGAACAAATATTTCAATATGCCGAGGCGCGGGCTCAATGGTTGGCATTGCAGCAACAGCGAAACTTTGAGCGCTGGCCTATTTTTTACTGGCAGAGCTGGTATACCCGCGTAATTTTAGGTTCCTATGAGGCCGAAGTAACAGAAATGATTCGCTGGCAGCGTGAACGCATGGAATGGATTGACCAGCAGTGGAGTGACGCTCCGTAAGTATAGTATCGGGCTAAATACCGTAAAAATGGGAAACAAAAGAGCCACATACGTGGCTCTTTTGTATTGCCAAAGGTCGCCTCCATTCGCACACGGGCTTAATCACTGGTGGACAGCCGCTAGCACGGTGCGAAAACCCACATGGCCGGAGCCGGTGTCGGGGCTGGATTTCATTCGCGCCGATACGCGATAGCTTTCACAATAGGTTTCATGACACAGGTAAGACCCACCGCGTAAAACACGCTTGGGCGTATGAGGTTCCTGAGGGTCATAACTACTCTCTGGGCCGGTAGGGTTTTTTGTCACGCCTTGCTCTTGAGCAAGGCGATAGTAACCAGCGTGGTACCAATCGCTGGTCCACTCCCAAACATTACCGGCAATATCATAAAGTTCAAACCCGTTGGGCGAGAATGATTTAACCGGCGCGGTCGAATAGTAAGAGTCGCCGAGTGTATTTTGGTGCGGAAATTCACCCTGCCAAATATTTGCTTTGGGATCGCCCTCTGACACATCACCATTGCCCCAGGGGTAGCGCGGATTTTCCAACCCGCCGCGCGCGGCCCACTCCCACTCCGCTTCAGTGGGTAAACGCCGTCCTTTCCACTGTGCATAGGCCTGCGCGTCGTCCCAAGAAACATGAACCACGGGATGGTCGTCCATACCCTCGATACTACTATCGGGCCCCTGGGGATGACGCCAACTGGCACCTTCCACCCAACTCCACCACTGACCATGATGGTGAAGCGAGACTGGCGTATCGGGCGGAGTAAACACCAGAGAACTTGCCACCAACATATCTTCAGGTGGTCTCGGCGTTCCGGGCGGCAGTTGCTTTTTTAGCTCATCCCAATCCGGTTGGCGCTCCGCCGTTGTAACGTAATCGGTTGCCTCAACAAACTCTCGGAACTGAGCATTGGTCACCTCGGTGGCATCCATCCAAAAACTGTCCACCGTCACTTTGTGCACCGGCGACTCGTCGGGCCGGGCCCGCGAATCTTCTGAACCCATCATGTAAGTACCACCAGGCACGAGAACCATACCGGGTACTGTGTTGGCCTTTACCACACCTTTACCCTGCCCGCTGATATCACACCCGGCCAGAGTAAAAACAAAAGGCACAAGCAATACCGCCAGTGCTTTACAGCATACTTTCACATTCGGCCCTCTAATAATCATTCGCTGGTTTTTCGTCGCACATCCGTGTGCCCCGCCCTTTAGGCAACCTAAGTTATACAAAAGGCTGCCTTGTTATTTTTTCCGTTTTGTCGTCTACGGCTGAGCTTTTGCCTCAGCTTTGGCACGTACAGCATCGGGAGTAAAAAATTCCGTCAAGTCATCTTCGGTGCCATCGCGCAGCCACTTGTTGGGAAACTCAGCAGATTTTGCTCGATTTTCATGACGCAGCACCGCGCCGGTGCTGAACTTTTCTGTGAAAGGCACTTGCATGGCATGGGGCGATGC
>DATBNH010000488.1:0-4568 GCA_036554405.1 Cellvibrionaceae bacterium
GGGGAACGGGGACAGTGTGTAGGTCGGATTAGTCTGCGGGTTACACTACCAGGCGTAATCCGACACAATGGTGGGAATTGTCGCATTACGTCGCTCGTAAAACTCGCCTCTAACACGACCGACAGGTTCGCGCAGCTGTCACCTGCTTAGAGGTTGCTCAGCTGCTGCAACTGGCGCTGTAGCAAATCGCTGTAGGGTGGTTTTATGCCCTGCAGTAAAAGTCCGTCATCAATATCCGCACGGCGGCGCAAGGCGTCATCTACAAGATCGTTATCAATAGCAATAGCTGAGGCCACCGATACCGGAGGCGGGCGGGTGAGCGCCTGGGCCAGAGAAGTATCAGCGGCTTCGGCCGGTGGCCCTACGCGGGCGGCAAGGTGCAGCCTTGGCCGGTCGCTATCGTGGTTTAACATTAGCATTAGCTGGCACACACAGAGCGCATAAAAGGCCGCATCGGTGGGGCTATCGCCACGCACAATCAAGGTCAGGGTATTGTTATCAAAACTTTCGCGGCGGCCATCATAAAGTGTCAGAATGCCCGATAACTGCTTATCTAATTGCGCCAGACGCTTGGCAAACAGCTCTTGACTCAATTGCTGGCGCAGCACCTGAGTGTTCAGAAACTGAAATTGAATGGCCACTTCCGTTTCCATCACCTCCTCGGCAGATTCATCGTCCTCACCCTTCTCGAGCACCCGGGCAGGCCGCTGCTGATAATAAACCAGCAGCCACAAGGCAATAATGGCCAACAGCACTAACGCCCACCACAATCCTAAAAACTGGCCGGTGGCAATGGCACTGGTACCGGGCATTAATGACACGGTTAAATAACCGGCAATATGATCGTTCATGGCAATGGGCGCGGTAAAACGCAACAGCGCCTGCTGAGTATCTTCCGACGCCTGCCCACTTTGTACCACCAGGCGGTTTTCCACATCGTGAATGGTAGCGCCCACTACGTCCGGCTGGCGTGCCAGCGAACGCAGTATTACCTGCATGCTGATGTTATCTTGGGTTAGCGCCGGCTCCACCGCGCGAGCGGCACCACCGTCGGCCAGCACCTGGCCATAACGCGCCGCCTCGTGTTGGGCCTGAACCCTCGCCTGGCCAACCAACAAGGCACTGCCCGCTACGCCAACCAGTAGTAACATCACTGAGCAAGCAACCAAAAGCGTGTGCTGACGAATAGTTTCAATAAGGGCCATGAAGGTCGCCGTGAGGGGAAAGATGTCCGGCATTCTACCTCACAAGCCTCGGGGTGAGAAACGCCATAGCTTCCCGCTGCCTTCCTGTGTGCTAAAATGCCGTTTTTTCAATCCAGTGGACTTTTGTGAAGCACATTATTCTAATCAACGCCTCCGGTGGCGACCGCCCCGGCATTACCTCTGCCATTACTCAGGTACTTAACCGCTATCAGGCCACCATTCTCGATATCGGCCAGGCGGTAATTCACGATACCCTGGCTTTGGGGCTGTTAGTGGCGGTAGATCCTGCTGCTATTGGCGAGAGCGAATTACTGGCCGAGCTGCAAGCCGCGACCGCTGAGCTTCATATTAATATCCGTTTCACGCCCATTGATCACAGCAATTACAGCCACTGGGTGGAGCAGCAGGGCAAGGCGCGCTATATCGTTACCCTGTTAGCCCGCCAGGTCACCGCCGGGCAAATTGCCGACTTAACCGATGTTACAGTTAAGCACGGCCTGAATATCGACAATATCAATCGCCTCTCGGGCCGGGTGGAACTGGATGCACTGGACAACAAAAGCAGCGCCTGCGTGGAGTTTTCGGTGCGCGGCGAGCCGGCCGATCTCAAAGCCCTGCGCGCCGACTTTATGGAGCTATCCACCCGCCACGAGGTGGATATCGCCTTTCAACGCGATACCGTCTACCGCCGCAACCGGCGCTTGGTGTGTTTTGATATGGACTCCACGCTAATTGAAGCTGAGGTAATCGACGAGCTGGCCAAGGCTGCCGGTGTCGGCGAGCAAGTAGCCGCCATTACCGAAGCGGCCATGCGCGGTGAGCTGGATTTCAAACAGAGTTTTGCCCGGCGTATGGCGCTCCTCAAAGGTCTGGACGAAAGCGTGCTGGCCGATATTGCCGCCAACCTTCGCTTAACAGAAGGCGCCGAAAAACTGATTAGCAGCCTGAAAAAACTTGGCTATAAAACGGCTATTTTATCGGGCGGTTTTCAATACTTTGGCGAGCACGTTAAGCAGCGTTTGGGTATTGATTATGTCTACGCCAATGAGCTGGATATTGTCGATGGCAAAGTGACCGGCCAGGTAAAAGGCGATGTAATTGACGGCGCACGCAAGGCCGAGCTGCTGACCATGCTCGCCCAGCGCGAGGGGATTATGCCGGAGCAAACCATCGCCGTGGGCGATGGCGCCAACGACCTGCCCATGCTCAGCGCCGCCGGCCTCGGCATCGCCTTTCGGGCCAAGCCCCTGGTAAAAGCCAGCGCCGAGCAAGCCATCTCTACCCTGGGGCTGGACGCCATTTTGTATTTAATGGGTTTTAGAGAACGAGATAAGCTGTAACCTGAATGTCGGATTACGGCCTAATACGACACTGGCGCACTATAAACTTGGCATCTTCCTGTGATCACACATCAGACCCGAATGCCACTTCCTTAGCGTCGAGTCCATAATTTCCGTCATTCCCGCGAAGGCGGGAATACAGTGTTTTCAAGGCATCAGTATTTTTGGTTCCCCGCCTTCGCGGGGATGACGCCCTTAAGGAAGTGCCATTAACATCAGACCCTTTAATTCATTTCCCTATGAGCTTTAAATTCTTTAAAAGCAATCACACAAACAGCAAAAAAAAGGTAACTGCAAAGCCAATAACAGCACATATAAGAAAGGCTAGCATGGCGAAGGCACCTGGCCCGTTAAGCAGATAATTAAACACCTGAAATAGAACTGACATTAGCACTGAAATACATGCTGATATAAAAATGCATCGCTCACTTTTTTATATCTGCCGATAAACAATGCACTTAAAACAATAACTATCAGGATGTAAATCAGCATAATTTTCATAAGCTAGCGACCGCCACCTCCGCCGCCACCTCCGCCGCCGCCAGAGGAACCACCCCCACCGCCAGAGCTACTGCCCGGCGGTGATGACGACGAGGCTATTTGCGAGCTTAAGGCATTGCCCAAATCACTACTCAAGGCCGCCAAACCACCGCCCGCTATGGCACCGTGATACCAACCCATACGACTGGTAGCCTGGTTCGCCGCTTCAATGCCCACCGCGTGAGTAAACTTATCGGTCCAGGCTTCTTCCACGTCCAACGCTAAAGCGTAAGGTAGAAGACTTTCAAAACGCTCGGCGTCCAGTGGTGGCTCATCGGAGTTGCGGTGCTCCAGGCGGGCAATATCATCCTTTGAAGCCACCTTTAGATACAGTTTTAGCCCTTCGATATGATCCAGGAGCCGCCGCCCCTCAATAGTGGGGCGGCGCATCAGCCAGCCAAAGACCACATTGAGCAGCACCAGTGCCAACAACAACCCCCAAAAAGTAAACGAGGCGGTATTGCTCACCAGCCAAAACCCCATAGCCAGCAACGCCACACTAGCCAGACACCCTTTTACCGTAATGGCGGTATTGTCTATAAAGTAGCGAGGTTTGAATCGCTGTTTCAGGGCTTTTTGATGCGCGGTTTTAGCCGCGCCCAGAACCGAATGGTTTACTTGAATCAGCTCAATTTTTTTGCCAGCAATAAACACATGGGTAAACAGCGCCTGCTCACTGGGGGTTAAATGTTCATCCGACACATCCTTTAATTGTTCCAGAGTCCATTTGTCGGAAAGCAATTTCTTTTCCCGGTGAATCGCCACCAATCCCTTTATCGACAGTTGTACTAAATCCGCAGCAAAACAGCGGTCATCGTAATAAGTTTTCGACAAATAACGTAACCCCCCCGGCGAGAAATCCTCCGGTGGATAATAACGCGCAAACACAGGGCCCGCCTGTGGGTCGCGCCCTTCACGTCGCCAGTAATGCAGGTAATAGGCAAATACCGCTATTAACCCAATCAGCAACAGCAGCTGGGCACGGTTGTCTTTTAAAAACCAGATTAACCGCTTTATACCAGTGGGCTCAGCCACTAGCCCCTTGGGAAAACCAACCACAAGGGTCAAACCCTCGCGCTGCCCCAAGGGATCAGTGGTGGCAAACTCCACCACGCCTGGCTCTATTACTGTCGCACGGGCATTCTTAGCGCGGCTACCCTGGGGGCCGGTGTAGTAATCCAGTTGCAAATCGTCTTCAGCAACCTCGCTCGGCAACTGCACCCGCGCTGTAGCCGACTCGATGGCAAAGGCCCAACCGGTACCGGTTACGTTCCAGTAGAGTTCGTCGTGATTGTCAAAAAAACCCAACTGCCGGCTGGTGCGGTAGCGAATCTCGTAACGTGTCGTGAGCGGTGTGGGCAAAAAATTATCGTTGCCGGTATTAATTCTGACACCATTAGACAAATTTTCGGTAAACCAGGGCTCAACTTTGCCATCGCGTTTAACACTGACCACCTCAAAATCTACCACCACGTTGTCGCCT
>DATBNH010000497.1:0-1997 GCA_036554405.1 Cellvibrionaceae bacterium
TCAACACCCGTAGGCCACCCACCAGTACCGCCATTTCCGGCGCGCTCAACTCCAGCAGCTGGGCCTTGTCCACCAACATCTCTTCGTCAGAGACGGTGAACGCGGTGCGGCGGTAATTGCGAAAACCATCAGCTTCGGGCTTAAGCGGCTCGAAAGATTCCGCATCGGTCAGCTCCTGCGTAGTGTCGGTACGGCCCGGCGCAAAAGGCACTGTAACCTGGTGCCCGGCATCACTGGCAGCCTTCTCTACGGCGGCGCAGCCACCGAGTACTATCAGGTCCGCCAGGGATACTTTTTTACCTCCTTGATTAAAATCTTGCTGAATCGATTCAAGGGCTTTCAGCACCCGCGCCAGCTGCTCCGGCTGATTGACCTCCCAATCTTTCTGCGGCGCCAGGCGAATACGCGCACCGTTGGCACCGCCGCGCTTGTCGGAACCGCGAAAGGTCGAGGCCGAAGACCAGGCTGTGTACACCAACTCGGCCACCGACAGGCCCGAGGCCAGAATCTGGCTTTTCAGATTGACAACATCCTGCTCATTAATTAGCGAGTGATCTACCGCAGGTATTGGATCTTGCCAAATCAAATCCTCAGCAGGTACTTCCGGGCCCAGGTAGCGGGATTTCGGGCCCATATCCCGGTGCGTCAGCTTAAACCAGGCGCGGGCAAAGGCGTCGGCAAACTCCTCGGGGTTGTTGTGAAAGTGCTGGGCAATCTTGCGGTACTCAGGGTCTTCACGCATGGCCATGTCGGCGGTGGACATCATAATGTGTACGCGCTTGGCCGCATCTTCCGCATCGGGCGCATGGTCTTTCTCGGCCAGATTTTTCGCCTGCCACTGATTGGCACCGGCCGGGCTTTTGGTCAGCTCCCATTCGTAGCCGAACAAGACATCAAAATAGCTCATATCCCACTGGGTCGGGGTTGGTGTCCAGGCGCCCTCAAGGCCACTGGTAATAGAGTCAGAGCCCTTGCCGCTACGGTAGCTGTTCTTCCAGCCCAGGCCCATTTGCTCAATAGGTGCCGCTTCCGGCTCCGGACCCACATATTTGTCGGGCTCGGCGGCGCCGTGGGTTTTACCAAAGGTGTGGCCACCGGCGGTAAGGGCGACGGTTTCGTAATCATTCATGGCCATGCGCTTAAAGGTTTCGCGAATATCGCGCGCCGATGCCAGCGGGTCCGGGTGGCCGTCGGGGCCTTCGGGGTTAACGTAAATCAGGCCCATTTGCACCGCGGCCAAGGGGTTTTCCAGGTCGCGGTCACCGGAGTAACGGCTATTGGGCTTATCGCTGCTTGCCAGCCACTCTTCTTCGGCGCCCCAGTAGATGTCTTCTTCGGGTTGAAAAATATCCTCGCGGCCACCGGCAAAACCGAAGGTTTTAAAACCCATAGATTCCAGCGCGACGTTACCGGTCAGAATATACAAGTCGGCCCAGGAGAGCTTGTTGCCGTATTTTTTCTTGATGGGCCACAGCAGGCGACGGGCCTTATCCAGGTTGCCGTTATCGGGCCAGCTGTTAAGCGGGGCAAAGCGCTGATCGCCGGAACCCGCGCCACCACGGCCATCGCCCATGCGGTAAGTACCGGCACTGTGCCAGGCCATACGAATAAAGAAGGGGCCATAGTGGCCGTAATCGGCCGGCCACCAGTCTTGCGAGTCGGTCATCAGCGCTTCCAGATCTTTTTTCACCGCTGCAAGGTCCAGCGACTTAAACGCCTCGGCGTAGTCAAAATCTTCCCCAAGCGGGTTGGATTTGGGCGAGTGCTGGTGAAGGATATTCAGGTTCAACTGGTTGGGCCACCAGAACTGATTGCCGGTGCCTTTATCATTCAATTTAGTGCGCGAACCATGCATAACCGGGCATTTGCCTGCGGTATTGGCAGTATTATTGTCCATATCATTCTCCTGAGGTAACAACGGTATAGCCGTTTATTCAGTAGTGACTATAGAGCATAGCTGATGATTGTTTAAATTTTCTTACCCTACCGGCTTGATA
>DATBNH010000534.1:0-3098 GCA_036554405.1 Cellvibrionaceae bacterium
ACAACAATGCCTTGGGCGCGCAGGCAGGCGGCGGCTCTCGCGGCACGGGCTTGTTTTATGATCTGTACGGCAAGGATCACTCGGCCAGCGCCATGACCGCTTGGGCCTGGGGCGTGAGCCGGCTGATTGATGTGATCGAAAGCAGTGACAGTGAGCTGATCGACGCCACCCGCCTGGGTGTTACCGGCTGCTCGCGCAACGGCAAGGGGGCGCTACTGGCCGGGGCGATGGATGAGCGCATTGCCCTGAGCATTGTTCAGGAATCCGGTGCCGGCGGTGCTGTTAGCTGGCGCGTTGCCCAGGCGATGGCCGCTAAGGGTGTCAACGTTCAAACACTGAGCCATGCCGCCGGCGAGCAGCCCTGGTTTAGAGAATCGTTTGGTCACAACTTTGGCGGCGATAAGGTTAGCCGCCTGCCGTTTGATCATCACCAGCTTATGGGAATGGTGGCCCCCCGGGGTTTGCTGGTATTTGACAATACCATCGACTGGCTGGGGCCCAAGGCGGCTTTTATCGCCACCACCGCGGCCAAAGAGATTTATCATGCCTTGGGCGCGGCTGACAATATCGCCTACTCGGAAAATGGCAGTCATGTCCACTGCCAATTGCCCGAACATCAGCGGGATCTGCTCGGTGCTTTTGTGCAGCGCTTTTTACTCGACCAGCCGGGTGAAACGGCTGTTTTACGCTCGACCCAGGCAACCAATGACGATCTAACGCCATGGATAAACTGGACCACGCCTGTTCTGAAGTAAATATTCTGATGCCTTTGTTGTCATGCAGGTTAATTGCACGATTTACAGCCAGCCTTTTTGCCGGGCAATGCGCGCCGCATCAATGCGATTCGCAGCGTGTAGTTTACTGATGGCCTCGGATAAATAATTGCGTGCGGTGCCTTCGGCAATACACAAAGCGCTGGCAATCTCACTGGTGCTTTTGCCATCGGCCGCCAATCGCAGCGCCCGGCGCTCTTTATCACTGAGCGGATCCTGTTCGCCCAGAGCCAATAATGCCAGCTCTGTATCAATCACTCTTTTACCTTGCAGTACCTGTTGCAGGGCTACAGTCAACTGGGTAATAGGCGCATCTTTCAATAAAAAACCGCTGACACCGGCATCCACCGCGCGCTTGATGTACCCACTGCGGCCAAAGGTGGTTATTATGACCACTTTGGTTTCCGGCAGATTTTTTTGTACATACTGCGCCAACTCAATACCGCTGACACCAGGCATTTCAATATCGGTCAGTAATAATTGAAACGGCTGATTTTTTAACAACGCCAAGGCCTGGTCGCCATCGGCCGCTTCGGTGACTTGATACTCCGCCTCCATGGTGAGCAGCGCCGCCAAAGCACCACGCACCATGGTTTGATCTTCGGCCAGTAATAAATTCATTTTGCCTGCCCTCTTAGCGGAAAGTGAATACTAAACCGACAGCCATCATCCCGCGAATGTTTAAGCGAGGCATTCAGCGCTGCCAGACGTTCAGTCACACCGGTTAAACCATTGCCGGGTGTCAACTGCTGTAACTGACCATTATCGGTAACACTGAGTGTAAGCTCGTCAGCATTTTGTTCAAAACCTAGCTGACAAAAATTTCCCTTACTATGGCGCAATACATTGGTTACCAGTTCAGTTAACGCCAGCAACAGTGCTGTTTCACTGCGGCTGTCTAACGGTGGAATATCGCCCTGTAGCTCGGCACTAAAGCCTGCATCGCGCAGACGCTCCAGAAGTTTGTTAACTTCGGCCACCATGCCCTGATGTTTATACCCGGAAACACTTTGGCGCACTTGCGACAAACTATCGCGCGCAATTTGGCCCAATTGTTGTAAATGCAATTGCGCTTGCTCGGGCTGGCCTTTTTGTAAGAGCCGCTCGGCAAGATCGGCTTTTAACGCAATGCTCGATAGGCTATGGCCCAGGATATCGTGCAGATCGCGGGCGATGCGTTCGCGCTCGACCATGGCCGCAAGCTGTTGAATTTCATCGGTACTGCGCCGTTCGCGCCGCAACTTTTGTTGCCTGGCTCGCTCAGCCCGGCCAATCAACCAGATACCCACCAGTAATACCAGGCCATAGTGCAGAAAATAATCCCAGTGCAGTGACAACGACCAATTCAATAACACCAACACCAAACACAATGACAGTAGTAATAGCAGCGCCGTACTCAGGCGATAAGCAAAACCAATAAAAAACCCGGTGTAGGCGAACATAGAAATAGTGCCGGGATTAAGGGGCGTCATACTGATAGCAATTGCAAGCATGACCACAACAGGCCGCCACATTTTCTCGCTGTTAAGCCGAAAAACCCAAAAGTGACAAGCGATAAAGGCCAACATAGCAGCAAGCATTAAGGCAAGTTGCCCTACGCTATAACTGATCATAAATAGCGGCAGCAGATAAAAGCCGAGATTAATCAGGTAAATCCAGCTCATCTTTTGTTCAAGAACAAGCTTATCGCCCATGTAGGTTCCGCTCCCGTGGTTGGTAGGCAACATTATTCACGCAATGGTGCCACATCGCCAGTGACAAGTGTCATGGCTTATTGCTGACAAAGCGCACTGGGGCAATGTTTGATGCTGCTCCATACTGCTACTCATTCACCAAGGAGACTGTGATGAGCCAATTACCACTGTTAAAACTGCAACACCTGAACAAACGCTATGGCGACCATGCCGCACTGGATCAATTATCGCTGGCACTGCACCCGGGCGAGCTGGTATGCATTCTCGGCCCTAATGGCGCCGGCAAAACCACTTTAATTTCGGCGATATTGGGCCTGATTAAAATCGACAGTGGCCAGATCCATTTGTTTGGTCAGCTACAGACCCGAACAGAGCGTTCACTATCAATCCGCCAGCAGCTGGGCGTTATGATGCAAGTTGGCACCTTGAGTGCCAACCTTACAGTAACCGAGCAGTGCGACTTATTTAGCAGCTACTATAGTCTTGGACATACAGCGACCGAGTTAGTATCGCTGGCCGGTTTGCAAGCACAAGCCCGCCAGCGTTTTGGGCGCTTGTCCGGCGGTCAAAAACAACGGCTGTTATTCGCCCTGGCACTGGCTGGTAAACCCAGGCTGCTCTTTTTAGATGA
>DATBNH010000535.1:0-5892 GCA_036554405.1 Cellvibrionaceae bacterium
TTCACTCGTTGTCTTACTGTATTGATATTTATCGGCGCAAGTTTGAGCCGGTGCACAACCTGCGCGACTATTTATTGTATGTGGGCTTTTTTCCGCAACTGGTGGCCGGGCCTATTGTGCGCTGGAGCGAGATGCGCGAGCAAATAGAAACGCCCCGGCGCATGAGTGCCACCACCATTGGCATGGGTGTGGCGCTGATGATTGTAGGCCTGTTTGAAAAAGTGGTACTGGCCGATAGTGTGTTTGCGCCGGTGGCCGACGCCTACTTTAATAGCGCACAGAGCAGTAGCGGCGCCGAGGCCTGGGTGGGGGCGCTGGCCTTTAGCGGCCAGATTTTTTGCGATTTTGCCGGTTATACCACTTGCGCCCTGGGCGCGGCGCTGGTGTTGGGGTTCCGTCTGCCCATTAACTTTTTAAATCCCTATGCGGCGCTGGGGTTTTCAGATTTTTGGCGGCGCTGGCATATTTCGCTGTCTACCTGGCTTAGGGATTATGTGTATATTGGCCTTGGCGGCAACCGCCGGGGCCGGTGGTTTACCTACCGCAACCTGATGCTGACCATGTTATTGGGCGGCCTCTGGCACGGCGCCGCCTGGACCTTTGTGGTGTGGGGTGGCTTACACGGCAGCTTACTGATTATCGAACGATTGATAAAAAACCGGCTGCCCCACCCTATTCGGCTGGCTTGGCCCCTGGCGCTGTTGGGCAAGTTGGCCACCTTCGCCGCTATTGTTATTACCTGGGTATGGTTTCGCTCGCCCGATGTGGCCAGCGCTTGGGCCAGTAGCTGGCAAATGCTGGCGTTTACCAGCTGGGTGGGCGCACCAGTGGCGCTGTCGGGTGCGCAGCAATTGGTGTTACTGGCCATGGGGCTTTTGCTGGCGGGGCAACTATGCTTTAACAACCGCTCGCTGCCAGAGGTGCTGGCCAAAATTCCCGCACCGCTGCTGGGCCTGTTGCTCGGTTTGCTGGCGGCCATGATTATGCTATCGCCCGGGGAGAGTCATGCTTTTATCTACTTCCAGTTTTAACCGCCGGGGGCAGCGCTACTGGCTGGCGACTGGCGTTACTGCCGTTGTGCTGGCGGTGGTGCTGGTGGCAGCGGCCGAACGCTACTGGCGCAGCCAGGGCCACCTGCCCTCGGTAATCGATTCGGCGCAGTTGTGGTCGCTGCACCGCAGCCGCGCCAATGCCGATGAGGCGCTGGTTTTTCTGGGCGCCTCGCGCACCCAGTTTGGTATTCATTTACCCACCGTGCAACAGCAATTGCCAAAAGTAACACCGGTGATGCTGGCGGCCAATGGCCGCTATCCACTGGCGGCGCTCAAGCACCTTGCAGAAGATGGCAATTTTAACGGCACGGTGTTACTGGATGTGGATGCCCGCGGCATGGCGCTTTATAACCGTTGGGCACAACAGGAGTACACCGATTACTACACCCTGCGCTGGAGCCCCAACTGGCACCTGCACCGGCAGTTGCTTAACAGCTGGCAGCAACAGATGGCCGTAGCCAGGCCCACACTGGGCATTGTGCCCACCATTACCCGCCGCTTGGGCGAACTGCCAGCCCCGCATCGGTCTTATACGGTGCTGGAGTCCAACCGCACCGGCACTATCGATTTTAACAGGGTTAATGTGAACGATCTGGCCAATCACTTTGCCGTAGGGCTGGAAAACGATTTAACCAACAACCCGCCCCCCTCACCCGAGCAATGGCTGGCTGAGTTGGCGCCCGCCGCCCAGTGGGCAAAAACCATAGCGGCACGCGGCGGCAAAGTGATTTTTTACGAGCCTCCAGTCAGTGGCCGCCAGCGCAGCATGGCCGATGCGGCCTATCCCCGGGAAGATTACTGGCAGCGTTTTATCGACCACTACCAACTCACTGGCCTCAATTACCAGGATGAACCGGCCCTGCTCGCCTTCGATTTCCCCGACGAGTCTCACGTGAGCGGTGATAGGCGACCGGCCTATACCCGAGCGCTGATTAAAATACTACAGCGCCGGGGGCTGTTGTAGTTGGCGGTGCAAGAAATGATAACCCCCTTGAAAATTACCGCCCGCAGCGGAAGAGGAGCTATTCTTTCGTCGATTTAGTGAGTTAATGCCTGGTCGATTTCTCGCAGCCGTTCAGGGGTACCTATGTCGCTCCACAGGCCTTTGTAGATTTGGCCACTAAGGCTGTCTTGTTTAATGGCGTGTTGGAGGGCTTCTAGCAGAGGGAATTGTTCGCGACAATGGGGATAGTCTACAACCAGTGCCGGGTTGAGCAGGCTGATGCCGGCGAAGGTGTAGGCGGGTATTGATGCCCGGGGCAATTGCACCTGCCCGCGGGTAGTCAAAGAGAAGTCGCCCCGGGGTTTAAACCCGGGGTTGGGTACCAGTAACAAATGGCCCAGCTCGCCGGGCTTAAGGCCACGATTGATCAGGACACTCAAGTCCATATCGCAAAACACATCGGCGTTTATCAGCAAAAACGTCTCACTGCCCAATAGCGTGCGCGCATAAAAAATGGCACCACCGGTTTCCAAGGGCTCGGGCTCTGTTGAATAGCTCACCTGCAAGTCCCAGGCACTGCCATCGCCCACATACTGGCTTATTTGCCTGCCCAAATAAGCGAGATTGATGATGACCTGCGTAATACCGGCGCGCGCCAGCGCCTCTAAATGCCATGCAATTAACGGCTTGCCCCACACCGGTAACAGGGGCTTGGGTTTAGTGGTGGTAAGTGCGCCCATACGTGTGCCACGCCCGGCGGCGAGAATCATGGCCTTCATAGCACTTGCGGCTCCCACCACCAGGGCCGGGTACGGCATAGAGGTAAAATTGTGTGCTTAAGCCAATGGCTGAATTCTGCCAGCTCGGAATATTGCTCTGTGGTTTGCAGCACATAGCCCAGCACTCGCGGCAGGTCTTTAAGGTAAGCGGATTTATTGTCGCGCCGGTTAAGGCGAGCAAAAATACCCAGTACTTTTAAGTGTCGCTGTAAACCCATTAAGTCAAACCAGCGGATAAATTGCCGGGCATCGAGCGGCGGTAAAACACCGGCATCCAGTGCCATATCGCCATAGCTTAATGCCCATTGTTGTACTTGCTCCAACGGCAGTTGGTGATAACAATCTTTTAATAACGAGACCAAATCATAAGTCACCGGGCCGATAACCGCATCTTGAAAATCGATTACCGCCAACTGTCCGCCTCTGCCCAATAACAGGTTGCGGCTGTGATAGTCGCGGTGCATGACCACTTGCGGCTGAGCCAGTGCCGATTGCTCAAGCACAGCAAATGTTTGCTGTAACAATTGCTGTTCGCTGGCGGAGATTTGATAGTTGAGCTCTCCCGCTAAGAACCAGTCATTAAACAGCGCTAACTCGCGTTGAATAAAAGCACTATCGAAGACCGGCAAGTTGGCCACTTGCGAGGGAATTTGCTGAATAGCCAAGAGTTTGATTAACGCCTCGCCATACAGTAGCGGGTTGTTATCGCCAGATACATGTTGATAGAACAAGCCCTCATGCCAGTGTTCGACCAACAAAAAGCCCTGTGCCACATCGGCGGCAATAATAGCGGGCACAGTAACGCCCTGCTCACTGAAACATTTAGCCACCTGTATAAACTGAACAGTGTTTTCGCTGGCAGGCGGTGCATCAACAGCCAGCAAATTATCATCTTCGGCCAAGGTAAAATAACGCCGAGCACCGGCATCACCGCCCAAGGGGGATAACAGACAGGCACAATTTTTTTGTTCGCTCACCCAGGCGGTGAGTGCCAACAATCGAGTATCTTCGGGCGCGGTTATCATTGTCATGAGGGTATTATGCCTGAAGTTAGTCGGTAATGGGGGAGGCTAGCTAAAGGTGCATCACAACGACGGGTGCAAAATCTTTTACCACCACGCACTTATGCTAGCGATGCCCTGGCCGCCGTGGTTGATGGCGGTAGCTATGTCGTGCTCTTTCATGCCGCCCAAGGCGTATACCGGAGCGGCGGCAAGGCGGGTGAACTCGGCGAAATTATCCCAACCTAAGGGCGTTATTTGGGGATGGCTATTGGTGGCTTTAACCGGCGACAGGCAAATATAATCTACTGCCAGGGTATTGGCGTGGAGTATTTGTTCGGCATTGTGACAAGAGGCGCCCAATAGATAACCGGGAGCCAGTGGCCGGCTATGGGTTTGCATCAGCCGTGCGCTGTTTAGATGCAAGTGTACAGCCTTGTTAATGTCCGGGTCGGTATTAAGCAGCAGGCGCACACCCCGACGTTCACATTCACGCTGGACTTCGGCGGCCAATAACATAAACTCGGCACTTTTCAGTTCGGGCGCACGCAGTTGCACCAGAGTGATGCCTTGGCTCAGTGCGGCGCTGAGTTTTTGTAAAAAATCCGAGTGATGGGTAAAAGCGCCTGTTATCAGTAGCCGCTCAGGTAAGGTTATGGCTGATACAATAGGCCGGTTGGCGGCGGGAAAAGTGTAGCTGTTAAGCTCGTCGGGTGTGACCCATTTAAGAGGCTGGCCTTCGCGACCGTGGGCTTCGCCTTTTTGTATACGCGCGCGATACACATCAAGCAGTACGGCCTTGTCTCCATAGTCGTGGGCAATTTGAATCAGCGGGGTAAAGTTGCCGGTAGTGACGCCCAGCTCCTCGAGTAACTCGCGTTCCAGTGCCTGCTGTACGGTTTCTTTGCGCTCAACCTTACCACCAGGAAATTCCCAGAGCCCGCCTTGGTGGGCACCAGCGGCGCGTTTTGCAATTAAAATGCGCCCTTGGTTATCGGTAACAACACCGACAGCTACATGTATTGCTTGCATAAAACCCGCTATTCCCGCTAAGTTCTGTAGTCGGCATTGATGCGCACATACTCATACGACAAATCAGTGGTCCAGAGTGTTTCCTGACAATCACCCCGACCAAGATCAATAATAATGTTAATGTACTCGCCATTCATTACACCCTGGCCCTGCTCTTCGGTGTAACTGGCAGCGCGTTCGCCGTTGGCAACAATTTGCACCTCGTTTAAAAACACTTGCACGATTGATGGGTCCAGCGCTTCGACGCCGGCATAACCGATGGCGGCAACAATTCGGCCCCAGTTAGGGTCGCTGGCAAAAAGCGCGGTTTTAATCAGCGGCGAGTGGGCCACTGCATAAGCCACTTTTAAACACTCGTCGTGATTAGCACCACCGTTAACATCTACCGTAACAAATTTAGTGGCGCCTTCGCCGTCGGCGACAACCGCCTGGGCCAACTCGGAACACACCGCCGTCACCGCAGCTTGCAGTACCGCGCAAGCTTCGCTGTCATACTCAGTAATAACGGGCATATCCGCCGCACCCGAGGCCATTAACATACAGGCATCGTTCGTGGAGGTGTCGCCATCGATGGTAATACGATTAAACGACAAGCCCGCTGCTTGCTTAATGATCTTTTGCAGCACCGGCGTGGCTACGGCGGCATCGGTCGCAATAAAACCGAGCAGGGTAGCCATATTAGGGTTAATCATACCCGCGCCTTTGGCAATGCCATTCACAGTTACCAGGGTGCCATTAATAAGCACCTGGCGTGTTGCGCCTTTGGGGCGAGTGTCGGTGGTCATAATGGCTCTTGCGGCCATTTCCCAGCGATCTTCTTGTAAATCGCCAAACAACTCGGGCACTACCCGGGTAATTTTTTCCACCGGCAATGGCTCGCCAATAACGCCGGTAGAAAATGGCAAAACCTGATTGAGGCTGGCGTCACCGGCGTCGGCGACAGCCTGACATACAGTTAGTGCATCGCGGCGGCCGCGCTCGCCAGTACAGGCATTGGCATTGCCAGCGTTAATCACCAGATAGCGGCTGGCAGATTGCGCCAGGTGTTCACGGCATACGATTACGGGTGCTGCACAAAAAGCGTC
>DATBNH010000551.1:0-2143 GCA_036554405.1 Cellvibrionaceae bacterium
ACATGATTTTAAGTATTCTATTTATAAGGATATCCTTAGCGTACAGGCGCAGGAAATTAAATTGAAGGATCGATAGGGTCAGAGTCACTACTGTCCCCATTGATTCTGGAACAAACCATGAAAAACTATAGGACACCCACAGCTCACCCTATGCGCAGAGTGAGACTTGACAGCAAAGCATGTGAAGAGTGCGCCAAAATATAGCACTATGTACAATACAACACAGTGGAGTAAAAAATCATGCGGAGAGTACGAAAAACTTGCGGATGAAAGCCATGAAAATACCAATATTTATTTTTTGGGCTATGATTTTAATAATTATTCCCTTCGCCCTACGCTTTGCCCTCCTTATATTTTTGCATTTCACCAATCTTTTGGATGAAGGAGGCCATCCGCTGTGGGTTTGGTTTGCGTTTCTCGCAATGAATTTATTATTTTATGCCTTCGTATGGCTGGCATGGCTGGGAAATGGTTGGTCTAGATGGGTGATTTTGGTGTGGATTATGTTTGATATTCTCACCACGATATCGATGTATTCAGATAGTCATTCCATCTATTCACCAGTAGAATTTTGGCTGGAATCGATTTCCACTCTCTTGCAAACTATAGGGTGCTTATTACTTTTTTTACCACCTTCCTCAAAATGGTTTTTTCTGAAAAAGTCGGATCAATGATCAATGGGGGACCTGTCTCCATTTTTCCATGAAAAGATAGAGTGTACTTTATGAATTTAGATGAAAAGTATAAAGCGGCGCTGCTTCGAGCTAGTCTCACACTTAATATACTGTTAACTGCGGCTATAATATTGGGTATATTTGATAGCTGTTATTAAAGAAAACTAAAAAGGTGCGTAATTATTTAAAGTCCAGCAGCTAATCCAACCTGGCCTGCAACCGGGCAATGGCACTTTGCACATGCTCCACCACCGCCTGGTAGAGCTTATGATAGCCGCTGCGAAATACATCCATGGCGTCTGATTCCAGCTCTTGCTGTATTGCCTCTTCCGCTTCCAGTCGCTGAGCCAGGATATGCGCTGTTTTATCATCATCCATTAGGGCCTCCAGCTTTTGCCACAGTTCGTTGCCGGTCTCCCTATCCGTGTCCGGTACCGAGGGCAGATCGCCGGTATCGCGGATCGCGGCCTCTATACGCTCGGCAAGCTGGTATCGCTCGTCGGCAAGAGATTCCAAAAAGTTGCCAGCACTCTGGTTTTGGCCGCCGCCAAGAAACTCGGCGGCATCGCGAAAGTAGTCGGCGCTTTCCAGCAGTGTAACGTGCAGGTCATTCAGCGCCATCTGCAAATCTGTTCGTAAAAGTGGCATAGTAGTTATATCCTGGTTAAAGTTGGCTATTCTCATGTGTGAAAGTATTCGGGTGGCACAAATACCTCTATGACCCCCGGCAGTATCCTGAAGGTTGCGGGTGTGCGCCCCACTGGATCGCCGTCCGCATGAATCTCACGCCCCTTGGGTCGCGTATGAATACGAATTTCGCGCCCTCTTACTCGATAAATTCGCCTGTCGTGCCGCTGTTTCCCGTCTCGCAATAACGGCGCCAGGGTTAGCAGCTCCCATACACGCTGAGGGCGCAGGCTATACAGTGATAATAGACCATCATCCATGCGTGCCTGTTCATCAATCACATTGCCACCGCCGTAGTAGCGGCCATTACCCACCGCCAGTTGAATGGAGCGCAAACTGTGCTTTTCTCCGTCCACCTCCAAATTCACCCGGAACTGACGTATGCGTGCCAGTGCGGCAAAAAATGCTTTTAAATAGCTGAACACGCCCCAGTGTTTTTTCACTTCGGGTGTCAGCTCCTGGGTGACTTTCACCCCCAGCCCCATATGTGCGACATTAAAATAATGCTGATCATTAACCAACCCCACATCAATATGAGTACGAACATTTCCAGCGATAACAGCAAATGCCTCTTCGAGTTCCTCGGGAATACCCAGCGAGCGAGCCAGGTCATTGGCTGTTCCCAAGGGCAAAATCGCCAGGGGAAGCTTTGTTTCTATAAGGGTGTGTGCGGTCGAGCTCAGGGTGCCATCTCCGCCGCCGACAATAACAAAATCGATCTTGTCTCGTTGTGCCAAAATAGTTTTACGGGTTTCTTCGGCACTTTTGGAGGTTACCTGCCG
>DATBNH010000565.1:0-6824 GCA_036554405.1 Cellvibrionaceae bacterium
CAGGCCGCCGTTCTCCAGCCGATCGCCCTCGTCCGGGGGGCGAGTGTCGGACGCCGGATAACCGCTATCGCTAACCGGCGCGGGCTGTTGACGCGGTGCGCTGCTGCAAGCACTTAACAAAAGTATTGCCGCAACTATTAATAACCATTTCGACCCGCGCCCGCAACACCTGTACTGCATAGTTATTCCTCTGACTGAATTCAACTTACATCTGACTCTACATAGGCCATAGATACCATCCAACGTCTGACGTCTGACGTTTTTACCGTCCCCCACCTTCCCGTTTAATTCCAGAATCTGTGCCACCAACTGTTTTCGCGCCGCTCTTGTTGCAGACGGCAGGGGCTGCTAACAACGGGCATATGAGCGCTGGGCAATGGCAGCCAAATGGCATCTTCACAAGCCTCGGCGCTGAGGTTGCCGGTGGTGCGGTCTATCCAATCAAAACTGACCTCCGCCGGTGGCGCCAGGTTAACCCCGAGCGTGGGCAAGTCTTGCATAAAGTCGGCCCACACTTGCAAAGCGCCGGCACTGCCGCTGATGGGCGTGGCGGCGTTGTCGTCACGGCCGAGCCAGACGACCGACAGGTGCTCACCACTGAAACCGGCAAACCAGCTGTCGCGCTGATCATTGGTGGTGCCGGTTTTACCGGCCAGCGGCAAGTCGGCCGAAAACTGGTGATACACACGGCGACCAGTGCCCTCGCGCAGTACCGTTTGCAGGGCGTATTGCATAGCATAAGCGCTGGCCGGGCTAAAACGCTGCTCCAGTACCAGTGGGTAGCGATTAAGGGGTTTACCCTCGGCGGTAAGCACCTCGCGAATAGCGCGCAAGGGCGTATAACTACCCTCGGCGGCCAGGGTATGGTACATGCCCGCCACATCCAGCGGCGACATAGACACCGAGCCCAAGGTGATGGCGGGCACCTCGGGAATAGTGCCGTCAAAACCGGCCTGGCGTATGGCTTTTTCTACCTGTGCCAGGCCCAATTGCATGCCCAGGCGTGCAGTTGCCTGATTGTAGGAATGGGACAAGGCATCAATCAGCGGCACCTCGCCGTGATTTTGCCGGTTAGCGTTGCGCGGCTGCCAAAGCTGGCCATCCAGGCTAGTGACGGTGACCGGGTCATCACTGACTAGAGTGCCCAGGTTATACTGATGGGGTTGCTCCAGGGCGGCCATATACACAAAGGGCTTGATCAGCGAGCCTACCGGGCGGCGCGCATCCAGCGCCCGGTTAAAGCCGGCAAAGCGCGGATTTTTACCGCCCACTACCGCCAACACCTCGCCGGCGCCTACCGAAGTCACCACCATGCCACCTTCAAGCTCGGGCACTTTGTGTTGATTAGCCAGGGCGGCAACGCGGGCGCTAAATACCGTCTCGGCCTGGCGCTGTACCATAGGCGACAGGGTGGTGAAAATACGCAAGCCTTCGGTTTTTAAATCGCTGTCGCGGTAATCCCGGGCCAGCTGGCGCTGCACCAAATCAATAAATGCCGGGTAGGTCGTCTGCGCACGACGATCCGGGGCCACTACACCAAGGGGTGCGTTTTTGGCCCGCTCAAACTCAGCGCTGTCTATCAACCCCGCCCGGTACATGACGGCCAACACCACATTACGGCGATCGCGCGCGCGCTCCGGGTTGCGCCAGGGATTATAAAAAGAGGCGCCTTTGACCAAGCCCACCAGCAGCGCCACCTCAGCTGTGCCTAGCTCGGCCAGAGGCTGGCGAAAATAGTACTGGGACGCCAGAGCAAACCCGTGAATAGCACGGCCGCCGCTCTGGCCCAAAAACACTTCGTTGACATAGGTTTCAAGAATCTCGCTTTTGCTGTAGTGCAGCTCCAACAGCAGCGACATTACCGCCTCTTGCGCCTTGCGGGTAAAGCTGCGCTCATGGGTCAGGTAAAAGTTCTTCACCAGTTGCTGGGTAATGGTACTGCCGCCCTGCACCACCTCGCCGGAACGCAGATTGGCAAGGGCAGCGCGGGCTACCGCCACCGGCGACACCCCATAGTGATCGAGAAAATTATGATCCTCCACAGCAATCAGGGTTTCCCCCAGAAGCGGCGGCAAGTCCGATAACTGCACCAGCAAGCGGTCTTCACGCTGGGCGGGGTAAATGCCACCAATTTGCTCGGGCTCCAGTCGCACCAACGGCAGCATTGCGCCTGATGTATCCGCAAGACGCGCCACCCGATTGTTGGCAATGCTGACACTAAAGCGCTGCGCGCTGTCGCGGCCATCCCAGAACTCAAAACCCCGGGTGTGCAGCTTGTAAGTGATTGAGCCACCCTGTACCCGTTTGCTCATCTGCCCCGGCTCACGCACCGTGGCCACAGTGCGATAACCCAGGGCATCCAGCTCGCGCTCAAATAGCGCAGGCGTCAGCGCCAGAGATTCATACAGCTCCAGTGGGCGGGCGTAAACCCGTGCCGGTAACGTCCATTTTTTGCCGTCAAACTTCTCCCGCACCAGCACGTCCAGGTACACCACCCAGACAGCGGTTAGTACCAGCGCCAAGCCCAATAACGACCAAAACCACAACTTGAATAATACCCAACCATGGCGGCCAGATGCGGCGCTTTTAGCCTTGGCCGGTGTACGTTTTTTGGGTGTGCGCGTGCCCGTGGTTTTGGCCGGTCGTTTGCCGCGAGGTTTGGTCATAGCTGTATCAGTTACTCGACTTTAATAATGAGGATCAAAAGGCGCACTTTGATTAAGCGCGGTTATTTTGCATAATGTGCGCCCAATTACAACGCCAGAAATCTGATCTGGCGACCTGTTCGACCATTTGAGGCATAACACATGAGCAATCATTACCACATCTACGGCATTGGCGCGGCGCTGGTGGATACCGAAATTACCGTCAGCGATGCGGATCTTGCAGCCATGTCCGTAGATAAAGGGGTTATGACACTGGTGGAGGAAGATCGTCAGCAGCAGTTAATTGCCTATTTGTCCGATCATCTGGTGGCCTCGCAAAAAGCCAGCGGCGGCTCCGGCGCCAATACTATCATTGCTGCTGGTTATTTTGGCTGTAAAAATTTCTATTCGTGCAAAGTGGCCGACGATGAGCTGGGCCATTTTTACCTGCATGACATCCAAGTAGCAGGGGTGGATTACCCGGAAAACGCCGGTACCGAACCAGGCATTACCGGCAAATGCCTGGTAATGATTACCCCGGATGCCGAACGCACCATGAATACTTTTCTCGGCATTAGCGCCACATTGTCGGTGGATGAGCTGGATCACCATGCCATTGCCGTTGCCGATTATGTGTACATAGAAGGTTACCTGGTCAGCTCCGATACTGGCCGCGCCGCCGCCATTGCTCTTAAACAATTAGCCGAGCGCAACAATACCCTGACAGCGCTGAGCTTATCTGATCCGGCCATGGTGAAATTTTTTGGCCAAGGCCTGGCCGAGATGATTGGTGATGGCGTGGATATTTTGTTTTGTAATCGCGATGAAGCACTGGGTTATACCGACACCGCCAACCTTGAGCAAGCGGCAGCAAAGCTTGGCGACATTGCCCGTATGCGGGTGATTACCCTCGGCGCTGAAGGTGCACTGATTATTGATGGCGAACAACAATACAACATTGCCCCCTGTCCCACTCAGGCGATTGATACTAACGGTGCTGGCGATATGTTTGCCGGCGCATTTTTGTATGCCTTAAGCCAAGGACACTCGATACCCCAAGCCGGCGACTTCGCCTGCCTGGCCGCAGCCAAAGTGGTGTCACAATACGGCCCTCGACTTTTACCAGAACAGCACCAGCAATTGGTGCAGGATTTTTTGGGTAGAAAATAACTGAAAGGCCTATCGCCAGGTTGCCAGAACACAAGCGTTCTAGCAACCTGAGGCTGCGAATACAAGCCACTTTATACGGAAACAAACTGGTCATAACATTCAGTGCACAGCCAGTTGTCATTTTCTTTGTTATGATAACCGAATCCGTGTTCTGGAGTGTCACTGTTATACATCTTCCACCAACATACTTGACAATGGTCGTGGTCCCAGTGCTCAGCATCTGATGACCACTTCTCCTTTATCCAGAATTTCGTCTTTGCCCACGCAATTGGCTCTTCTATATCAGACACCTTCCATTCACTGCCATGAATGGACACCATCTCTACTGTCATTACCTATACCTCATAACGCTTACCAAGGAATGGTGTTAGCCAGTTTTCACCAACAGAGGGGCTCGCGGTATTGTCCCATTCGACAACTGCTCCTCGGCTTAGGCATCCTGCGTCGCCCTACCCCCTAAATCCCTTTAGTCGTGCGTTGCTCTACTACTTGTCGTCTTGGCAATATACGAACATTCGCAAAGCTAGCATACCTATGAGACCTACAAAACCACCCGTCCGACGTCAGACATCCGACTTCAGACATTTTTACATCTACCGTTATTCGTTCACCGTCACCCGTCCTACTCACCCTGCATATAAATTTCCAAGCGCTGTTCCATTCCCGGATGGGTGGATAAATAGTGATGAAAAATAATACTGTCATCTTCTTCTTGCTCCGCCATCAGTTTTTCACAATATACTAATAGCTCGCTCTGGGTCATATTTTCAGTGGCTTCTCTATTTTCGTCGTCATCGCTGATTAGCTCCTGGCAATGAGCGCTTTTACCCATGCGCGCCAATATATTTACAAATGCTTTGCGATCAATATTGTGCCTATCGAGGTACTCCGCCGAAAAGCGATCGGCTTCCAGTTCATTTTCACGCGAATAAGCCAATGTCGCCATAATCACCGGCAAGCTCAACAGCACTTCACCCACAGCCGAGGCATCGCCCACCAACATCATATAAGCAATACCCAGTGTTGCGTTTTGAATCATGGCGCGCAAACTGTGGCGATGATGAATATGGCCAATTTCATGAGCGAGCACGGCTATTAACTCATGGTGGGAATCGGCCAGCGCTACAATTTCATCGGTAAAAACCATGGTGCCATCAGGAAGGGCAAAAGCGTTGGCGCCTATGCGCTCGCCGCCTTTGCGAAACAATACCCGTAGCGGCATCTCACTATACTCATCCAGCACCGGGGCAAAGGCCGCCTGTAATTCGGCCTGTTGCTCACCGCTTAGCTCGCTGGGGGCAAGGTACATTCGGTCAAGCAGGGCCATGGTTTCTTTAGAGACGGTATTGAGTGTCTCAGCCGGCAATGCATGGGCCATATACCGGGCACCGGCGGGCAAGCCATGCATAACCATTGCCCAGGCAAACGCCATCACCAATACAACGGTTACCAGCACAAACGGCAGGTGGCTTTCCAGCCGGTGAATCCAGCCCTGATACCAGGTTGGCTGCCAGGTTTTGAGCAGGGCATCGATGTCATCATTCTGAGCGCTTTCCAATGTTCCGCCACAGGGCAAGGTAATAAAACGCGGCGTATTGGCCAAGCGCGAACTAACACGAATTTGTGTCGCATCGGCGCGCGCCAGTTGGATGTTGTCGGCCATCGCAAGCATGCGCAAATTACCGACATCATCCACCCGTAGCACGGCGGCCACACCACGGGATTGCCCCGACTCATACCAGACGCCCTCAATCACCTGCATCACCATTTACTCCCAACACTACCGCTTAGAGGCCCACATCAATATCAAACAGATCACCCACGCCTTCTGCCAGAGAGCTCACGGCGTCACGCTCGGCATCGGCAAAGGCTTCGATATCGCCCACCAAAATGGTGCCGGTAAAACGCGCCTTGAAATGCGCAGTACGCACCTTGGCCCAAGGGATAAATAAACCCAGAGTAATAATAATCCCCAGGGTATTGGTGAACATTAACCAGATATAAGGGCCGAGTTTCCAGTTGGCAGTCAGGCGATGCTCACTGAGCACAATATTGTTGTAGTTAAGGTTAGTAACCGCCACGATGGCATAGGCAACCACCAATAAATACGGCACCATAGACAAGAAGATACCCACCGTAGGCCCCAACAACATACCCAACGCGAATACAGCGCCGAACCCTACAATAAGAATAGCCAGCGATATCAAAAAGATCTTGTAATAGCCTCCTACCGTGGCCAGAAAGTCAAAATCGGTGGTGCCGTAGCCGTGATGATCGTAAATAAACTTTTTCTGTTCATAATAGGCCCAGGGCATTAAGAGGCCTAAGGTGATAATCCCCAAAAAAGGCCACAGCAAGAATGCCATAGCCGCTTGCCCGGTGCGGCCGACAAAGCGAAAAGGCACATTGCGATACTGACTGTAATGGGCATTAAAACGCAGAGACTTACAAATGGCCCAAGGCAAAAATATTAAAAATAAAATACCCATAACCAAACCGGCAATAATACTGACCTCGCCGGCCACTATGTAAATCACAAAAAATACCGTGGCTATAATTCGCCCTATAAGGATTTTTATTGGGTCGGCGGTGTATGAAAAGCTGACATCATCCAGATAAGTATTGCCATAGAAATAACGCTTGTTGCGCACCTTGGCCCAGGCCGAATAGATGCCTAAGGTGATAATAGACAGCAGAATATTGACGATCCAGATTTTAAAATACTCGAAGCCGTTGCCGGTAAATACAAATGGCACCGCGCGCGGCACACCATCTGCACCCTCAGCTGCCGCAGGCCCTGAGGCGGTAAATGGCGGCGCGCCTGATGCCATTGCAGACGATGCCTGATAATCACTGCCTGCAGATTCCCTGGCAGCCGATCCTGCGGAAACAGATTGTGGCGCCAACTCTGCGGCCACGCCAATGGCCGACAAACGATTAAGATATTTCTCGCCCGTGGCCTGATTCACCCCGCTTTTTAATACGGTGCGATGGCTCGCCAGAATTTGA
>DATBNH010000569.1:0-8324 GCA_036554405.1 Cellvibrionaceae bacterium
TTAAGTATCGGGTGCCCTGCTAAGGAGACTTATGTCGACTGACTGGCAACACATTGCCAATAATGCCCGCGAATTGCGCCGCGAGCTACACACACACCCGGAGCTGGGCTGGCAAGAGCAACGCACTGCTGGCCGGGTTCGCGAGACCCTGACCGCCCTCGACATTCCCTGGCGGGCTCTGGCCGATACCGGCACTGTGGCCACCCTGGGTGCCGAAAAAACCGGCACCAGGCATATCGCCTTACGCGGTGATATGGACGCCCTGCCCATTGTTGAGCAGACCGGTAAGCCTTGGAGTTCGGTCAACAACGGTTGTATGCACGCCTGTGGTCACGATGGCCACACCGCCACATTGCTGGCCACAGCGCACTGGCTAAAGCAACATGAACATCACTTGCCGGGGCCAGTTAGCCTGCTGTTTCAGCCTGCTGAAGAGGGTGGGCACGGTGCTCGTAAAATGATCGAAGATGGGGCGCTTAAGGGTGTCGATGAAATCTTCGGTTGGCACAACTGGCCAGCACTACCCTTCGGGGTCATGGTGTGTCCTGATGATGTGGTGATGTGCGGCAATGGCACCTTTGATATCGCTATTACCGGCAAGGGTGGTCATGCCAGCCAGCCAGAACTGTGCCGTGATCCGCTGTTAGCCGGTAGCGCCATGGTGGTCAGTCTGCAGCAGGTTATCAGCCGTCGCCTGGCTCCCCAGCAGGCGGCGGTGCTCAGTGTCACTTCCTTCGAAGCGCCCAGTGGCGCCACCATTATTCCGCAGACCGCACAGCTGGGCGGCAGCATTCGCGTGCCTGACGAAGTTAGTCGCGAGACGATTAACAGTCTGATCACTGAAATCTGTATCCACACTGCCGCCAGTTACGGTGTCGAGGTAGAGGTTACCCACACGCGTCGCTACAGCCCCACCTGTAATCACCCCGCCCAAGCGCTTAAGGTACGCAAGCTGTGGCGTGAGCAGTGGGGCGGCGAAGCGCTGGTGGCCAATATTGCCGTGCCCATTATGGCCAGCGAGGATTTCAGTTATTACCTGAACGAAATTCCCGGAGCTTTCGCGTTGATTGGCGCCGATGATGGCCCCGAGCATCAGAGCCCCTGTCACAGTCCCCATTACGACTTTAATGATCGTCTCATCCCCATGGTTACCGCGTTGTTTGCCGCTCTGGCAGGCGCGCCAACTCCCGCAATAACACCGTGATCAACCTAATAATCAGGAGAAGTTTATGAGTATTTTTGACCAGAGAGAATCGGATATTCGCGCCTATTGCCGAGTCTACCCGGTGGTGTTTGACAAGGCAGAAAACGCCCGCCAAACCGATGAAACAGGTAAACAATACATCGATTTTTTTGCCGGCGCCGGTGTGCTTAATTTTGGTCACAATAATCCGCATATGAAAAAAGCGGTAATAGAGTATATCGACAACAACGGTGTTACCCACAGCCTGGATATGCATACCACGGCCAAGCGCGATTATATGGAGCGCTTTGTGAAAACTATTCTGGAGCCGCGCGGCATGACCCATAAAATGCAGTTTATGGGCCCAACCGGTACCAATGCGGTGGAGGCTGCATTAAAAATTGCTCGCCGTGCCACTGGCCGGCGCGAAATTATTGCCTTTACCCACGGTTTTCACGGTATGACTCTGGGTGCTCTGGCATGTACCGCCAATCAGGTTTTTCGTGCGGCAGCGGGAATTCCGCTGGAGCATGTGGCGCACTATCCGTTTGGCTGCGAGAAAACCTGCCATGACTGCACGCTCGGTTGTGGCCTCGACAGCATCGAGCAAATGCGAGCGTTGTTTAACGATACTTCCAGTGGCATTACTCCACCGGCGGCTTTTATGGTGGAAACCATTCAGGCAGAGGGCGGTGTTAATGTGGCCAGCCGTGAGTGGCTGCAAGCGTTGGCGGCCCTTGCCAAAGATGTGGGCGCACTGTTGATTGTGGATGATATTCAAGTGGGCTGTGGTCGCACTGGTTCTTTTTTCAGTTTTGATGATTTAGGTATCGACCCAGATATTATTTGCCTGGCCAAAGGTATTGGCGGCATGGGTACGCCTATGGCCATGAATCTGGTTAAGCCCGAGGTGGACAAGTACTGGAAACCCGGCGAGCACACTGGCACTTTTCGCGGGCAGGATATTTCCTTTGTGGCCGGCGCTGAGGCCATCCGTTATTTTGAAGATGACCAGCTAATGCAAGAAGTTAAAGCCAAAGCCGAGGTAATGCACAGTGCACTGGTGCCGCTTGCAGAAAAATTCAACCAGATACAAGTGCGTGGCAAAGGCATGATTCTGGGGCTGGATGTGGGTGATGGTACCCGCGCACGGGCCATTGTTGATAGCTGTTTTGACAAGGGGTTACTGGTTGCCGCCTGCGGCACCGGCGGGCGCGTGGTCAAACTGATTCCACCGCTGACTATTCCCGATGCGGATTTGCAAGAGGGCTTGAATACCTTGGTTAAAGCCACCGAAAAAGTAATGGAGGCCGCATGAGACAACGCGATGATATGACCTTTCCGTTTGCCGAGTACGAGCGCCGCTTAAGCGAGTTGCGCCAGCGGATCGAGCAGCGACATCTGGATGCGGTGGTCATTACCGATCCGGAAAATATTATGTATTTAACCGATTATCAGACTACCGGTTATTCATTTTTTCAGGCTTTAGTTGTACCGCTTGAAGATGAGCCGTTTATGATTACCCGGGCTATGGAAGAGTCTAATATTATAGCCCGCACCTGGGTGGAGCGTACGCGCCCCTACCCGGATACCGGCGATGCTATTCAAATGCTGGTAGATGCGCTCCGGGTATTTGGCTTGGCCGATAAGCGCATTGGTTATGAGCGCAACAGCTATTTTTTCCCCGCCTATCAGCAAGACACCATTCACACCACCTTGACCGATGGGAAATTGCTGGACTGCTTTGGCATTGTTGAGCAAGGGCGTATTTGTAAATCAGATGTGGAAATTGAACTGATGCGCAAAGCCGCCGCTGCCACCGAGGCGGGCATGCAAGCGGGCATTGATGCTTGCGAAGCGGGGGTGAGTGAGAACGAAATTGGCGCGGCTATCAGTGCCGGTATGTTTCGTGCCGGCGGTGAGCCACCAGCGGTCATGCCTTATGTCACCTCTGGCCCACGCACCATGATCGGCCATGCCACTTGGGAAGGGCGGATAGTGGAGCCGGGCGATCACGTGTTTTTGGAAGTGGGTGGCTGTTATAGGCGCTACCATACGGCAATGATGCGAACCGTGGTTACCGGTGAGCTGAGTAAATCCATGTACAAGGCGCAGGAGAAAATGAAGCATGCGCTGGATGTGGTACACGATCAGTTTCAACCGGGTATGACGGTGTCAGATGCGGATAATCTGGTGCGCAATATTATCTCCGACAATGATATAGGCGCGCGTTTAATTACCCGTTCAGGCTACTCTATTGGTATCGCCTTTCCTCCCAGCTGGGATGAAGGCTACATCGTCAGCCTTAAGCAGGGTGAATCGGCGGTGCTGGAAGTGGGTATGACTTTCCATATTATTCCCTGGATGTGGGGCGTTGATGGCGATAAAACCTGTGGTATTTCTGACACGATTATCATTACTGAAAATGGCTGTGAATCCTTCTTTAGCATGGATCGGGATTTTGTCGTTAAGCCCAGCCGGGAGAAAGCCAAAAAAGTTGCCAATATTAAAACCGATAAACGCGCGACTAATAACAAGAATGTGGACACCCACCCGGATGATAATGCCAAGGTTGATCGCGTCGACGTGCGTGACAATACTATCAGCGACGATGCTACAGCCACCCATCAGGAGTAACACAATGCTGACTGCAACTAACCCACTTAACGGGGAAAAAATTGCCGACTATCCTGCGCTCGATAACGAGCAAATGCATGCGGCTATCAATACAGCTTTTGAGGCGCAAATTCTGTGGGCAAAAAAATCCTATAGCGAACGGGCCAAAGTTCTCACAGCTGTCGCCGCCAGACTGCGTGCCAATAAAGATGCGCTGGCAAAAACCATGGCCGAGGAAATGGGTAAGCCGGTAAAAGAAGGCGGCCCCGAGGTAGAAAAAGCCGCATTTTGCGCCGAGCACTACGCCGAGCATGCCGAAGTCTATCTGGCTCATGATGTTCTGCCTTCGGACGCTACACTCAGCTATGTTTACTATCCGCCACTGGGCACCGTGCTCGGTATCTTGCCCTGGAACGCCCCGGCGTGGCTGGCTTTTCGTTTTCTGGCGCCAGCGCTGATGGCCGGTAATACCTGTGTTATGAAACACGACCCTAATGTGCCAGGTTCGGCGGCGATACTCGCCCGCGCCTTTACCGAGGCAGGTGCGCCGGAGCATATTATGGTGAACCTACCGGTGACTACGCCGCAAGTGGCCGCCGCTATTGAAGACGAGCGCATCGCCGCGGTGTCTTTTACCGGTTCCGCCGGTGCTGGCCGTAAAGTGGCCGCCGCTGCTGGCGGTGCACTCAAGCCCTGCATACTCGAGCTGGGGGGTTCCGATCCGCTGATCGTTTTGGCCGATGCCGATCTTGAGCGTGCCGCCGATGTGGCGACACTGTCGCGCATTATCAATGCTGGGCAATCGTGTATTGCCGCCAAGCGGATTATTGTGGAAGCGAGCATTTATGATGAGTTTGTGGATATGCTCAAGCAGCGTTTGGCCAAGCTTAAGCTGGGCGACCCCTTGCAGAGTGATACCGATGTGGGCCCGCTGGCGCGAGATGACTTGCGGCAAAACCTGCATCGCCAGGTTTGCGAAACCCTGGATGCCGGAGCCAGGTGCCTGTTGGGTGGCGTGCTGCCTGAAGGAGATGGTTATTTTTATCCGCCAACCTTACTTGTGGATGTCACCGAAACCATGACCGCCTTTACCGAGGAGACCTTTGGCCCGGTGATGTCTGTGAGCCGGGCGGTGGATATGGAGGAGGCTTTGCGCCTGGCCAATCATACCGACTACGGATTAGGTGCCGGGGTGTGGACCGAAGACAGCGCACAGGCCATTTATCTGGCACAGGCTCTCAATGCGGGTCAGGTAGCTATTAATGGCATTGTTAAAACTGACCCTCGCTTGCCCAGTGGCGGCATTAAAAACTCGGGCTTTGGCCGCGAACTTGGCCCCCACGGTATTCGTGAGTTCGTTAATGCCAAGCAGGTGTGGGTAAAATAACGACGCCGGACGTGTCGATTCCAGACACGTCCCACGCTCTGGCGCTGGAAATTTATACCAAAACTCTCTAGTATGCGATGCTTTCGACGCCACTGGTGTGTCTGCATGTACAGAAGAAAAATGCTTTTCGCTATCGCTATCAGTCTATTGCTGGTGGTGGGTTTTATGGCGACCAGTTTAATAAGCTACTTTGTCGCCAAAGATTCGGTCAGCACCAGCCTCAAAGAACAGATGCTGCCGTTAACCGGCGATAATATTTATTCGGAAATTCAGCGCGACTTGCTGCAACCCTTGTTGATTTCCTCGCTGATGGCCCAGGATACCTTTGTGGTGAATTGGGCCGAAACTGGCGAAGAACAACCAGAGCGTATTAAAGAATACCTCGGTGCCATCCAGAAACGCTATGGCACTATAACCGCTTTTTTTGTCTCGGCTAAAACCCGCAATTACTATCATCCTTCGGGCATATTAAAACAGGTTGACCCGACGGACCTGGCAGACGACTGGTTTTTTCGCCTGAAAAAAATCAACACCGATTATGAAATTAACGTGGACTGGGATACCGCCGACCGAACGCGCTTGAATATTTTTGTCAATTACCGGGTCTTTAATCGCGCCGGAGAATTTGTCGGCGCTACTGGCGTGGGCTTGTCGGTGGAGTCGGTGATCAGGTTAATCGAGGAGTATCAGGCGCGTTACGGCAGGCAAATTTATTTTGTTAACCGCGCCGGTGAAATCACCCTGCACAGCAGCAGCTACGAAAGCGACATTCGCCTGCAGAACAAAGCTGGCCTCGACAGGCTCTTTGTGCGCATTCTTACCAGTCCCAGTGCTTCGATGGAGTATGCGGCAAAAGACGGCAACACTATTTATTTGAACAGCCGACTGGTGCCCGAGTTCGACTGGTTTTTGATTGTCGAGCAGGTCAATGACCCTGCCTCCGAACGCATCGAGAATGCGCTGGTAGTTAATATCCTGCTGTCTTTGGGCATCACCCTGTTAGTGTTGATGCTTGCACACTTTACCCTGCGCAGTTACCAGAGTCGGCTGGAAACCATGGCCACCAAAGATAAGTTGACAGGGGCTACCAGCCGTCAGATATTTGATGTGATTTTTGATCGTGCTACCAAAACCGCCATGCGCAAAAACATACCTCTATCAATGGTGAGTGTGGACCTGGATCACTTTAAAGAGATTAACGATACCTATGGCCATCAGTGTGGCGATGATGTGCTGCGCAAGTTTGTGGAACTGATTAATGTCGAGGTGCGCGATAACGATACCCTCTGCCGCTGGGGCGGCGAGGAATTTGTGCTGTTGCTGGAAGACTGCGACGGTGAGCGTGCGTTTGACGTTGCCGAAACTATTCGTACCCGCCTAAAAGCTCAGACCTTCCGTTTTGGTCGCGAAACCTTTACGGTGACGGCAAGCTTTGGTGTGGCTCAGTACCAAGAGGGCGAATCTCTCAACGCGCTGATAGATAGAAGCGATCGGGCGCTCTATGTATCCAAGCGCGCCGGGCGCGATCGGGTGAGCGTGCAAAAGTAAACCTTCACACTTTTCCGCCGGGGTAGAAAAGCAGGCGAGACTATCTTAGCACAGTAAATGTAACCCATTACATTTACTGTGCTAAGATAGCGTTCCCTTTACTATAACAAGGAATACTCATGAGCTTGCTACGCTTGACACTCGTCAGTTGTCTTTTGATTACCAGCTTTCAAGCAATAGCTTTTGAAGCCTTTATTACCCGCGACGGTCACCAGTTGATGGACGGCGATGCCGAATTCCGCTTTGCCGGTATTCACGCGCCGGAGTTGCATCGTATCGAGGATGATGCCCGCGGTGTGTGCGAGGCCGATCCGCGTGGCTGGGGGCAGTATTTTCGCTGGCCCACGCCCGATGAGCAAGAGAACTGGATTAAGGCGCTGACGCGCAGCGGCCACAAAGCCATGCGTATTTATGTGCTGTCGGTAGAAACGCCCTGGGATGAGCCCTGTGGTCGCGAGACGCACATTCTGGCACCCAACAAAGCAGGCGCTATGCCGCGTTTGAACGAGGCGGCAATGATTCACTACGATCGTATGATTGCTCTAAGTGAAAAGCACGGGCTGCGTTTGATACTGCCGTTTATCGATCATTGGAAATGGTGGGGCGGACGCGAGCAACTGGCGGCATTTTATGGCGAGAACGCTGAGGATTTTTACGATGTTAACAGCAAAACCTACGCCGCGTATTTGCATATTATCGAGCAGGTGATTAACCGCAAAAACACTGTCACAGGTCGTGTGTACAAAAATGAAAAGGCCATTCTGGCCTGGGAGACGGGCAATGAGCTGCGCGATTCTACGCCTGCGTTTGTGGCCAAAACTGCTGCGCATATTCGCGCACTGGATAGCAACCATCTGATTATGGACGGCACCTACCTCAAGGTGATTCCCGAATCGTTGGAAAACCCCGATATTGATATTATTTCCAACCACTTCTATACGGTGAATGAGAACAACAACCCTGAGCAAATTCTGAAAGATTTAAAAGCCATCGAAGGTAAAAAAGTCTATTTTATTGGCGAGTTCGGACTGCGCGATGCCGAGGGTCTGGACGCGATTATGCAGGCGGCGGTGCATACCGACTATAAGGGCGCGCGAGCCGCCGGTGCTTTTATATGGGGCTTTCGTGGTCACCGCCACAACGGCGGTTTTTATTGGCACAAAGAATATACCGGTCACTACAGCTACCATATTCCCGGTTTTCCGGAGGCGGATGACAACGAGGAGCTGGCAGTGGTGAACCTGGTGCGCAAGGCCCAGGCGCAGATGGCGGGGTTGGCTGAAACACCCGCGTTGCCAGCACCGGAGGCACCGATTCTGCGCGGTTTGGGCGATCCACGCCAGCGCATCGACTTTATGGGAGCACCGCTGGGGCGCAACTACCGCATTGAGCGAGCCCCCTCTGCCGAAGGCCCCTGGCAGGTGATTGGCGACGATATTTCCGATGGCCAGCAAGAGTATCGCCCCGCCGAGCAATACCTGTTTCGCGATACCGATACTCTGGTGCCGGGGGTGGTCTACCATTACCGGGTAATTGCCATAAATGAATCCGGTGAGTCGGCACCGTCTAATGTGCGCAGCTATGTTGTAC
>DATBNH010000633.1:0-2102 GCA_036554405.1 Cellvibrionaceae bacterium
GTTTTGCTCGAACTCATCGATCAGTGATTGCCATTCGGCTTTGGTGCGGTTCTTTCTCATGTGCGGCTCCCCGTTGTTGAAAATGGAGATCCTACTGAGCCATGGTTAGCTTGGGTAGAGGGTGGTTGGTTTGGCGCTTACAATATGGCGCACAGATAGCCGTACAATAGCACTTGAAGGGTTGCTTTTACCCACAGTACCTATTGAACTTGCGGCCACTGCCGCATACGCCGCTTTATGTAAGACCCCTACTCTCTTTCAGCCTCTTCAGTGATAGAGATAAATTTCTCAGCCTTGTCTAGCAGAGGCTCTTGAAATGCAAATGACGCCAGAGTGATGAGAAGCAATACAAGTATAATTTTTCTTCTGTGCTTAAACACACTCACATTCAATACCACTATTGTTCATTTTGGTGATTCTCGCTAGAACCCTGCTGACGGGATTTCAAAGACACTGACCCTATTGATCCATGACACCCCTTTCCTTTCTTCAAAGTGAGTATATTCATGGGCCGAGTCGGTTGCGGGGTAAGTTTACTTAATTTATCTCTGAATTAGAGATAGGTAAACTGCCCCCAGAATTCGTCTGGCCGCTCTTGGAGTTTGCGCACTCAACGAAACTATCAAAATCATCGCAATATCTTGCATATCTAGTTGGCATCCAGATATACATTGCATTTCCATCCTTAATTGAACCGGACTCAATCATACAAGTTAGATTGAACCCATCAACAGTTATGTCTGCATTCCGTTGAACTAAAACACCTTCATGATCGATACAACCTCGACTCTTGGCCTCATGAAGCTCAGGTGGCGTCACTCCAGAACCAGGGTATCCAAACACATTAAACGCAAACAAAAATTGGTGTTCTTTTTTATTTATCGGATCCGGAACAGAAAAAGCTGTGTTAGACAAAACCAAAGAAAAAGACATCACCAAGAAACGGGAGGCTGACATATTAGGGAATGAACATCTATATTTTAAAATCATTTTGGAGCCACCCTACATCATTTCAGAATACCAGGATAAGATGCATCTCAGAGTTTACGTTCCTCTGTGAATCGTAATTAACTGTCCCCATAAATCAAAATCTCTTTGTGCTGGTGCGCCACACTTCAAGCGGGATTAGCCTGCCTCCTTCAGAGACTCTGTAATAACCTCAGGGTGTCTAAATGCAATTTGGATTAGAGCATGGGCGGCGCCTGAAGGCTTCCGGCGGCCTTGCTCCCACTCCTGAAGAGTTCGCGGAGATATATGCAGAGCTTGTGCAAACTGTGATTGGGAAAGCCCGGTTTTAAGACGAGCTGCCGCTACTTCATTTGGAGCAACCTCCGTTACTCGTGCCACTTTACCCGCCTTCATTTCATTCACGGACTGTAGAAGCTTTTTGCCTAGCTCTTCCCCAGTCATGATATGTTGCTTAGCCATTTTCAATTACCTCTCGGATGGATTTCAGCAAGTGAGCAGGGATATTACCGCGAACACCCATTGCATAGATCATCAGGGGAACCTCTCAACAAAGGTGGGGGGTTCTATAACGGTGTACATAAGCCGAATATACGTCATTGACGTATAGCCATCAATTCAGCCTAAGGGACGGGTTACTTCACTAATGACCCTCCATCGCTAAGCTAATCACAACTTCAGGAATTTTGTTATACACCCCCTGCTCGCGACTGCTGCCGCTTTTGCGCTATCTGAGCTCTGCGAGCTGCAATGCGTTGTTCAAGCTCTGACGCTAAGGCTACACTATCTATTGTGTTTGGCTGATTTGTTGCTAAACGACATACCACCCAGTATGCAGCCGCTGCTACAGGTCCACCAAATAAGACAACTAAGGCCCATATGGATGGCCACACGAGCTTGGTGCCGTTTTCCTTGCCGTCAAAATACACAACCACTGCAAAGAGTATGTGTATAAATACGGTAACTATCATTGCTACGATAGCCAGGGCCGGAACAGAGCCCAGCAATCCAACTCCATTTACATTGAATTCCACGTCGGTATTACTCCTATTTTCAATTTTCCTAACAGTTATATCGTGATCTCCACGATCGTCTCGTCAAGGGCGGTTAAATCGAGAGGCTACTAATTGCAAAGC
>DATBNH010000603.1:0-5146 GCA_036554405.1 Cellvibrionaceae bacterium
TCTGACAGCACCCCGCTGACCCAGATTCAAGAGCCACTTGAACCTCAAACTCACGAGCTGCCTGAAATCACCGAAGAAGAGGTTTTGGCGACATCTCTGGGATTTAATGCCGATTTGGTCGACCCAGTACCAGAGGCGAGCGCGGACACCAGTGAATACCTGTGGACCGAAAAATCCTACACAGTTAAATCCGGCGATAACCTGTCAATCATCTTTAAGCGTGCAGGCCTGTCTGACCGCGACCTGTATGAACTGACCGGTAACAATGCCGAGGCCAAAAAGCTGACCCGTATTATGCCCGGCCATGAACTCATCTTTACCCTCGATGAGGACAACAAGCTGCAGCGGCTGAGCCATATCATTACACGGCTGAAAAGCACCCACTTTGTGCGCGAAAACGAGGCCTTTGTCACCCGCGCCGAAGCGAGACAACCCGATATTGAGACCGCCTACAAAGAGGCCACTATCAATAGCTCGCTATTTCTCGCGGGTCAGGCCGTGGGCATGCACGACGGTTTGATTATGGAGCTGGCCAATATTTTTGGCTGGGATGTGGACTTTGCGCTGGACATCCGCAAAGGCGATTCCTTCAGCGTACTGTTTGAAGAGAAATTTCTCGATGGCGAAAAGATTGGCACCGGCGCCATTCTGGCGGCACAGTTTACCAATCAGGGCCGGCAATATCGGGCTGTACGCTATACTGATAGTAACAACGAAAGCCACTATTACACCCCCGAAGGCGAGAGCATGCGCAAGGCTTTTTTGCAGGCACCGCTGGATTTTCGCCGCATCAGTTCCAACTTTAATCCGCGCCGCCTGCACCCCATCTACAAAACCGTGCGTCCACACCGAGGCACAGACTACGCCGCCAATCGCGGCACTCCGGTTTGGGCCTCTGGCGATGGCCGCGTGATCAACTCGGGCTATACCAATGCCAATGGCAATTACATTGTTATTCAGCACGGCAACAATATTCAGACCAAATACCTGCACTTGCACAAGCGCCACGTAAAAGCCGGCGAACGTGTGCGCCAGCGGCAGGTCATTGGCACTGTGGGCTCCACCGGTTATTCTACGGCGCCGCATTTGCACTACGAATTTCTGGTAGACGGCGTGCATCGCAACCCGCGCACCATTGTGCAAAAGCTGCCTAAGGCCAGTTCTATTGCCCAAACAGAGCTTACCCGCTTTCAAGAGCACCCCCAGCCTATCGTAGCCAAGCTGGAGCAACAATTTCAGAGTCACCGTCTGGCTCTGAACGAGAGCGAGCGCAGCATCAATTAACCATGACTTACTACATCGGCCTGATCTCGGGCACCAGCGCCGACGCCATTGATGCTGCACTTATCTCGCTCGACCCGGCGCCCCGGCTCTGCGCCCATCACAACCTGTGTTTTGACACCGCAATGCGCAAGCGCATTCACAGCTTGTGCGAGGCGGGCGGCAGTAATGAAATAGACCGCGCCGGCAGCCTGGATAACGAGCTGGGCGAGCTTTTTGCCACGGCGACAATAGAGCTGATCGCCAAAGCGGGCGTAAAGCCAGAACAGGTTCGCGCCATTGGCAGCCACGGTCAAACCATTCGCCATCGCCCACCCGGCACCCTGGCTGCACCTTTTACCTGGCAAATTGCCGACCCCAACATTATTGCCGCTCGCACCGGCATCACCACCGTCGCCGACTTTCGTCGCCGCGATTTGGCCGCTGGCGGCCAGGGTGCGCCACTGGTGCCCGCTTTTCATGCTGCGGTGTTTGCACACCCCCAATTGAAACGTGCCATTGTTAACATTGGCGGTATTGGCAATATCACCTGGCTTGCACCCAATGAGCCTGTGCGCGGCTTTGACACCGGTCCTGGCAACGGCTTAATGGACAGCTGGATAGGCCAGCAGCTGGGCTTGGCATACGATGCCGACGGCACCTGGGCACGCTCTGGCACGGTTAACCGGGCATTGCTCGATACGCTGTTACAGCACCCCTACTTTGCTCTGCCACTGCCCAAAAGCACAGGGCGGGAAGATTTTCATATGGACTGGCTGGCAAGTCAGCTTACCGAATTCACTCACTTGCCGCCTGAAGATATACAGGCGAGCCTGTTGGCACTCACTGTTGAGAGTATTGCCAGAGATATCGACAAGTGCGCCAAGTGTCAACCCGGTGTTGAGGTTTATATTTGCGGGGGCGGGGCCCTTAATAGCTACTTGATGGAACAACTGGCGGTGCGGCTGCAACCCTGCCGTGTAGCAACCACCCATGATTTGGGTATAGACCCGGAGTGGGTAGAGGCCGCGACTTTCGCTTGGCTGGCACACCAGACGCTTTCCGGCATGCCGGGCAATCTGCCCAGTGTGACCGGCGCCCGCGAAGCGGTGGTACTGGGGGGAATTTACCCTGCGTAATGTCTGTATTTACGCGAATACAGAGAAACGTTTAAGACTGTTGTTCAATTAAACACACACCACTTCTTTAGCTGTAATCCACGCACGTTAATCGCATACCATCCGTTACCTAATATCTGCTTTCACCCCCCCAATAAAACCCCCGAGCCATCACCTGAAAATTGCAATCAGGTTAATAGGGCACTTACGATTACAAATTCTCCCATGGTATTTACCCCAAAGGTCATAGTCGCTTTTCAGACAATCAGCCTTTGCGCGCCATAAATTCAACTAACTCAATCTTTGCGGAAATCGGATAGTGCCACTACGGCGCCTTAAGTATCATTCGGCACAACGGCATGGCACTTCAGCCCCGTTCATACATCAGTAATTCAAAGGAACGGGCATGAACCGACTTCACCGCGTTATCTGGAACCCTACCCGTAATCTATGGGTAGTTGTTAGCGAGCTGGCAAAAAGCCAAGGAAAAGGCCGCCACTCGGTTGGCAAAGCGGCCAGTGATCACCCGGCGCCCGCCATACTCCGGCGCACACTGCTGGCAGTCAGCATCAGCGGCTTACTTTTCATTAACGCAGCGAGTGCGGGCGTTTGGCAACCTCCTGGAACGGGATCGTGGTCGACACCAGCCAATTGGGACCTTGGGGAAGTTCCCGATATAAACTCACTGGCCATTATAAATAATGGTGGCACCGCCATCCTCACAGCTGAAAATCTATTTACCAATACCCTGAGGATCAGCAATAACTCCAGTGTTATCGTCGATGGGACCATCACCAGCGTTCTAGGCACTCAAACGACGCTGCGGGTAACGGATCTGATGGAACTGAATAACAGCAATTTTACGGTGCGCCACGGAAGTATTGCCAGTATACAGAGCATGTTAAATGCCGCGGGTGAAAATACGATTACGGTACAACACAGCGGATCAAAGCTGGCGCTTAATCAATATGAAACAAACATCAACTCCAGCGGTGGGATGACACTATTCATCAGAAACGGGGGATTAGTTGACTCCAAGACAAACACGCTCGGCAGCCAGATAAACCAAAGCGGAACCGTTGTTGTCGATGGTGCGGATGTTTTCAATGGTGAAAAATCGCTCTGGGAGGCAGTGGACATTGGGGTTGGCTCATTGGGTAATGGCTCATTGACTGTCAGCAATGGCGCAACCGTCACCACACAGACAAATCGCGACATCAAAATAGGACGGGACCTGTCTGACATTCCTGAATATGAACTGCGTGATCATGGCGCAGACGCACTTAACCCGGACGCCGCCAATACCGTCAATACTCTCATCATTGGTGCATCGGCGGGCGAAACTGCTGTAGCCCCGGGCAGTGTTAGCACCAGAAGCATTGTTTTTGGCCAGGGGACGAATAGCCTCGTCTTTAATCACACCGGCAGCGACTTTCAATTTTCCCCCGATATTATTATTGATCACAGGCTCCTGCCGCTGCCCAGAATTGACTTTTTTTCTGGCACTACCATTCTTAGCGGGAGCGTCTTGTCCCGGGGCAGAGATATTTTTTCGAATCCAATGGATTTTTTGGGTGACATCCTTATCCATGCCGACGGCGCCGTGTCGATTGGTAATGGTGGTGGCACAGGGTGGATTGATGGCGACATTATCAATAACGGGACATTGACCTTTAACCACGCCCACAACCGGATCTATGAAAACCGTCTAAGCGGTAGTGGCACTCTCATTAAGGAGGGTAACAACAGGCTCGCGCTAACGGCCCGGGTCAATAACACGGGGGACGTCAAGGTTAACGCCGGCACCCTTACGGTTACCCGCGGCAATATAGAGCACGCTATTAATGATTCAACGCTCAATAGCATCAATGGCTCGATTGGAGAGGCCGTGAATAGCGACGCCAGCGCCAACGTATCCGGGGTCAATGCCATCTGGAATCTTAGCACCGTTTTAATTGTGGGCAACGCTGGCAGCGGCAACTTGAACATCACCGAGTTTGGCAGGATTAACAATCTCCAAGCAGTCATCGGAGACAAAGCAGGGAGTACAGGGAAGGCCAGTGTCAGCGGTAACGGCTCGGTATGGAACAACACTGGCAACGTTTATTTGGCCAGCCAAGGTCATGGTGAACTCGCTATCAGTATGGGCGGCCTGGTTACAACAAACAGCGGTATTGTGGGTGCAGGCGCGACAGGCACTGCCGTTGTCAGTGTGGACGGTGCAGACTCCCGCTTCAATAGCAATACTCTGATAGTTGGCAGTAATGGACAGGGCACCCTGAATTTAATCAACAGCGGCAGCGCCAACATTAGCGGCCAAGTGACCATTGGCTACAATGCTGGCAGCCATGGTGTCCTGAACATTGGTGCCGCCGCAGGTGAAACCCCCGTCGCCGCCGGCACACTGTCAGCGGGCTCAATGCGATTTGGCAGCGGCTCCGGAACACTGGTCTTCAATCACACAAACAATGACTATAGCTTCAACGAAAGCGTATCGGGTAACGGCTCGGTTGATATTTATGCGGGTACCACCAGATTCACGGAATTTCAGACTTATACGGGCGACACCACCATTCATGGTGGCAAACTTATCATCGGGGCGCCAGGTTCACGAGGCGGCATTGCCGGCAATATTATCAATAACGGCACATTGGATTTTAGCCGCAGTACCTCGCATACCTATACGGGGGACATCAATGGCAGCGGATCCATAACACTCAACAACAATGCACAAGTTCTCACCTTAACGGGAAATCTCACCCACGAGG